>DATMZB010000348.1:0-7393 GCA_035560655.1 Methanotrichaceae archaeon
CCAGTAGCGCACCTCAAACCCGCCGCCCTCCGACTCAGGCATGCGGACATCGTGCCTCTGCACCACCATGGCATCCGCCACGAGGCAGTGCCTCACTCGATTGAATGAGGCAAGCGAGTTGCGTACCGCGTCTGCATTTGGATCTTCGGGGTTGTCCGGAAAGACATCAAAGACGTACCGGCCGATCATCTCCTCGCGGCGGGTCATGGTTGCCTGCAGGTAGGCGTCGCTGGCGGCGACGATCCTCAGGTCCGGGTCCATGACCATGTACAGCCCCGGTAAGCCCTCAAACAGCATCTTGAAATCAGGTTTGGCAAATTTGTCCCTGATCTCTTCAGCAGAGGCGAGCTCCTCCTGGCTCATCTGGAGCGCCTCAAGGGCAGAGGATAGTACATTTTGGATTTGGTCAGGATCTTTTGAGGTGCTGGCCTTAAGCTCCTCTATGCGCCTGCAAATCTCAGAACGTCTCTTGGAGAGATCTTCACCGGTCGCCATATCACACCATGCCTAACGCTCTTGTTTTAGTCGTGCCATCATGGGTCTGCAGTACAAAGTGGCTGATTCAGTCGAAAGTGCAGGCCTAAAGGATCAATCTTCCGGTGCCATTTGATGGCCTGACATCAGAGGATGCGAGAGTCTCATCTCCTGCATACCTTTAAATCAAGTCACAATCCTGTCGCAGGAAAATTTTGTATATGAGACGGCACCAGAAACCCTGGACCCTGGTCAGGTCGAGCACCTGCTGGCTGCCTGTCTGACCAATGCTTTGAGAAAGAGATGAGAGCCCTAATTAGAGAATTGCCGCCCTAGCTTTCCGGGCCAGGCACTGAGGAGCTGAGCTGCCACCCATGGCCATGACCCAAAGGCCATCAGCGGAGAACGCCCTCTAGATTCAGATTGAGAGCACGAATCTGGGTGGAACTGCCATGACCTTCTGGGCCAGTCATTAACTACCTGGGCCTCTCAGGCCGTACTACCTAAAGCGTGGCCGCGGGGGACATTTATGATTGCAGGCAAGCTCTGGCAGAGAGCCGTTTGATGGATTCGGCAGTATGCTCGCCTTCATGCAGTGTGATTGAAAGCATGTGAATCTGGTGCAATCATACTTTTGACCTAGCCATTGCCTAGACGCATAGGGGTTCCCCCCAGAGGGGGTCAGGGGGGCATCTGCCCAGACGCATAGGGCATAGTGCATTCTGAAAAGCTCTGCGCTTCCTGTTTGCTTGGCATGGGCAGTCGTCCCCAGAAGCGTTGGGCATCTGTGTTAACCCAGAAAACGCTCATGACTTATCTGTCAACCATGAGTATGAAAAAGATCTCTAAATCCGAACCATTTTCGTACCGAGTTATGGCTGCCCGACAGGCAACCCACCAGGTCCGCTTTACATGCCTCAGCGCCTGAAGACCTGCACTGCCAAATGTTAAATCCTTCAGGCTCAGATCTCTGATGCATGGTCAGGATAGGCATGCACGTCTCCATAGCAGGATCGATAGACAAGGCCGTTGACAGGGCCAAGGAGAAGGGTTGCGACACATTTCAGATCTTCTCCAGGAACCCTCGCGGCTGGAGCTCAAAGGTCCTCTCTGAAGATGAGATAGGCAGTTTCGTCTCTAAGCTGAAGGCCTCGGGGATAGACCCTGCTGTAGACCACATGCCCTACCTTCCAAACCTTGCCTCATCCAATGATGAGACCTACCAGAAGTCGGCAGATATGCTTTCCTCAGAGCTCCGAAGGTGCAACGACCTGAAGATCCCTTACCTGGTCACCCACCTCGGCAGCCACCTCGGATCCGGGTTTACTGAGGGGTCTAAGAGGATAGTTGCAGCCATTGAGAGAGCCTTCTCTGAGGCCGACAACCCGGTCATGCTCCTCCTTGAGAACACTGCAGGGACCAAGAACAGCATGGGCGGGTCATTGGAGGATATTGCATCCATCATTGAGGCTCTGCACTCAGACAGGGCCGGCATCTGCCTGGACACCTGCCACCTCTTTGCTGCGGGGTACGATATCAGGACAGAGTCATCGCTGGAAGATGTCCTGGCACGGTTCGATGATCAGATAGGTCTTGAGAGGCTGAGGTTGATACATTTGAACGATTCCAAGGGCGGCCTTGGGTCCAGGCTCGACCGCCATGAGCACATCGGACTTGGCGCAATAGGCGAAGAGGGGTTCAAGACCTTCCTTGCACACAGATACATCAGAAGCCTGCCCATGATACTGGAGACGCCTATAGATTCAAGAAGGGATGACCTGGGCAACCTCAGAGTGGCAAGAGAGCTTGCAGGCACAGGCTCAAGAGAATAGGTTGTTTACAACAAGCATCAGGGCGTCGTGCGAGATGGGCTTGACCAGATAGGTGCTGGCCCCCAGGTCATAGCTCTTCTGTATGTCGCCGCCGACGTTCGACCCTGTGAGCATGACCACGGGCATCTTCTTGAACCGCGGGTCCTGCTTTATCCTTGTGAGGAGTTCTAGGCCGCTTATGACTGGCAGGTTTATATCTAAAAGCACCATGTCCGGGAGCTTTTTGGCCAGGGCCATATTCTCAAGAGCATCTAAGGCCTCCTGGCCGTCCTTTGCAATTGCCAGGTCCTTATCCAGCTTGCTGAACTTCAGCACCCGCCTCGTGAACGCTATGTCGTCTGGGTTATCCTCCACCAGGAGGATGCTTATCTCTTGAGGGTCCATGTAGTGTATCCACCTTGGTCGGCCATCCAATTATGCCGGACTTGGATACAGTTGAAACTGCACAGAAAAATAGTTTTCTGATAATGAAGGAATCATTCCTGTCCAGCCACCACCCCGCAAATGAGGTCGATCTACAGAGGTATCATCTGGGAAGCCTTCCCGCTGGATAGGAGTGCCACCCTGCTGAGAGGCACCTCGTCCGCCAGTTTGTAGCCCAGTGCATATGATATCTCCTGAGCAAAGTTCACCACCTCAGTGTGCTCGGGCATGGCGTCCCTTGAAAGCCGAAGCCTTGACTTGCCAAGGTGCATGTAGGCCTTGACCTCCACGAAGTCGGGCTCCCCTGACTGGAGGATGCGGGCATACCCAGCGGCGTCATGCATGTTCAGGCCGCGGGCAACAGTCATCCTGACCACTGTCCTCGTGGAGATATCCTTCAGCATTGAGAGGCTCTCAATGACCCTGGGCCACAGGTCTCCTGCGGGGTTGGATACTTTCCTGTACAGGTCCTCATCAGGGGCATTGAGGCTCAGGTAGAGCTGGGTGGGCCTCAGGGTCTCGAGCACCTCCGGCCTGGTGCCGTTTGTGACGATGAACGAGGTCATGGACCGGGACTTTATCTCCCTTATAAGCTCATCCAGGTAGGGATACAATGTCGGCTCGCCCATGAGAGAGATGGCAACGTGCGCCGGGCTTTGCGCCTCGGAAAGCCTGGACCTGTCAGTGGTCTCAGCTCCGCCGTAGCCTGTGAGTATCCTTGCCTGTTCCCTCAAAATGCCGTCCAGAAGCTCTTTTGGCTCCAGCCAGTCGCTCGGCGGGCCTACCGGCTCATCTATGGGCCTCCAGCAGTGCAGGCAGAGGTGGTTGCACTGCAGAGTGGGCGTCATCTGGACACAGCGGTGGCTGGATATGCCGTAGAAGTGGTGCTTGTAGCACTGGTCGCCGCCACGAAGGCTGCGGTTGAGCCACAGGCATGGCTTGACTGCGCCGTGGGCCACAAGGTGGTACCCCTGCCTGGCCAGCGTCCGCCTGGATGCGTCGGGGAGATAGTCCATGGGGGATGTGGATGCCTTTTAGAGGGTATATAGTTTTTTCAATCGCAGCCAGCTCAGTCGATCACACGCCCTGGGAAATGGGACATTCCAGGTATCAGAATCACGCCATTAGCTCTCGGAGTCCATTCAGGGCAGCCCTCACAAAGTACATTGACGATAAAAGATAAAGCTTGAACTGTACTATACCTATGTCAGAATGCTGAGGCGATGTGCGTCATTGCTGGCGGTCTGTATATTATTGGCTTTTTCAGCCTTATCCTCTATAGCTCTGGCCGACCAGAAATCCGTTCCAGCCGACGAGATCCTGCAGCAGATCAGCTCAGGGGGCTCAGTAGATTATGATGGCATAGCTGTAACTGGAGATTTGAATCTGAGCCGGCTCGACCGACCAGTCGCAGGCCACTTCTACCTGATCAACTCCCGCCTGCCCCAGTCCAGCTTCGAGGGCGTAACCTTTGATAAGGAGGTCTCCTTCTGGGGCACGTCCTTTGGCCGCGCCAGCTTCAATCATTCCCGGTTCTCGGCGCTCACCGACTTTTCCAATGTCTCTTTTGGCCATGCCAGCTTTACGGGGGCCACATTCTACGAGCCCGTGTTCTTCGATGGTGCAGAGTTCAAGAGCAACGTCAGCTTCGAGGAATCCTCCTTCAAGAAGGACACACGCTTCAACCAGGCCATGTTCAGGGGCGACGCCCTCTTCAACTATACCCGGTTTGGCTCATATTCGTACTTCACTTCAGGCAGGTTCCTTGGAGATGCCTTATTCTCTGACGTGGTCTTCCAAAGCTCTATAGACTTCAGCTCTGCCGGATTCGAGGGCCAGGCCAACTTCTTCCAGACAAGGTTTGAGAATACCGCGGGCTTTGATGCAGCCTCATTCAGAGGCCCGGCCCAGTTCGGCCTGACCAGGTTCGAGGGCCTGTCATCCTTTGGCGATGCCGTATTTTATAGCGATGCAGACTTCGTGCTCTCCCGCTTCAGCGAGGCCGCTAACTTTTTTGGCGCTCACTTCATGGATAATGCTGTCTTTGGCCTGGTCAAGTTCGGGGACATAGCCAGCTTCCAGAATGCCACATTTGAGGGAGACCTGAACTTCAAGAGCTCCAGGATATCGACGCTCATGCTGAGCGATGTGATCTTCGGGCGCGGGTCCCGGATATGGTTGAACGATGCCGACTTCAGCAGGCTGAAAGGCCGCTGGTCCGAGATAGGCGACCATGTGGGCTATGATGCCGGGGCATTCACATCTCTGGTGGACAACTACAGGGGCCTGGGATGGAACCAGGACGAGGATGACTGCTATTATAAATACCGCCTGATGAGCCAGGCCGAGAAGGGACCTGGCTGGTCCAAGGCCATAGACGTCCTGGCATGGATCTCATGCGGATACGGCGTCCGGCCCAGCTACACAGTGGCCTGGGCGCTCCTTACAATACTGGCCTTTGCCCTGATCTTCTGGCGGGGAGACGGAATTCGAAGATCGGCAAAGCCGCTTCAAGGTCCTGCAGAGGTAGATTCCGTTCCAGAGCGAGCGACGTTCAGAAGCGCGTTCTTCTTCAGCACCATGATCTTCCTATCCCAGGGGCCAATAGACTTCCTGCCAAGAGGAAAGTACAGGTACTTCGTCATACTGGAAGGGATCACTGGATGGCTGCTTCTGGCACTGTTCCTGGTGACGCTTGGCAAGGTCATGATACGTTGACGCCTGCTGGCGATCTGCAGAAGCATGAATGTTCAGCAGCGTAGAAGGCGCAGCAGCTTAATATGAGCATACAAAAGTGATAAATCCTGCCAGGTAATCAGCAGGGATGAGAGTGGCATTATAACCAGCAAGATTTTGATAGCGGCTGCGATACTGTTGATCGCATTTGCCTCGGCTGCATTATGCGTGGCTCAGACGGCCGATATTAGCCTTGCTGATCCATCGAACGCAGTCAACGGCAGCGTTCACCAGGACAATGCCACAGCAGCCACGGCCCGTGAGAATGTGGTCGCGGCATCAGAGATAATCTCCAAGATGCTGTCAGGGGTGCCTGTAGACTACGACAATGTCACCATAGCCGGAGACCTCTATCCAAGCAAGCCTGCAGATCCCATAAAACAGGTGGTCAAGATCACCAACTCCACATTCCTGGGCAGTGTGGACCTCTCAGATGCAGTCTTCCAGGAGCTTCTCGACCTGCGCCACACCACATTCGAGGGCGATGTCAGCTTTTCCAATGCCCAGCTCCTGGGAGATGCCAGTTTTGACGGGGCAGTATTCGCGAAGGATGCCGATTTCAAGTTCGTGAGGTCTGACGGCCTCTCAAGCTTCGTTGGAACTGAGTTTCGCAGAGATGCCAGCTTCAGGTATGCAAGGTTCAACAGCCCTGTCACATTTGGCGCGGCCAGGTTCGATGGGGCGGTCAGCTTTGCCAATGCCCAGTTCGGCGGTGAAGCATCACTATTTGGGACAAGGTTTGCCAAAAATGCCGACTTCAGGTTCGTGCAGTTCTCAAAGCTGACGACATTCATGGGCTCATGGTTCTTAAAAGACCTCGACCTGACCAACTCCCAGTTCGGAGGCCAGGCAAACTTCATGAGCTGCCAGTTCCAGGGCAACGCCAGCTTTGCCGCGGCCCGCTTCACAAGCGATGTCATCTTCAGAGATGCGGAGTTCCCGTCCAATGTCACATTCGGGCTGGCCAATTTTGGGGGCATATCGGACTTCTCTGGGGTCAACTTTTCCAGGCCGGTGTTCTTCGGAGGGGCAAGGTTTGCAGATAGCGCCTACTTTAAAGATGCCCGCTTCGGAGGCAACCTGGTGCTGGAGAGCGCCAGGATCTATGCAATGCAGCTTGACAATGCAAGCTTTGGCAAAGACTCCAAGATAGTGCTCAAAGACGCAGACTTCACCAAGTTCGTCGCCAAATGGTCGGCGATCAAGGATAGGCTTGAGTTCAATGGCGCGGCCTACCTGGCCCTTGTCAAGAACTACAAGAACCTGGAGTGGTTCGACGACGCCGACGACTGCTATTTCCAGTACCGGTGGATAAGCCAGTCCCAGGAGGCTCTAAGCTGGACCAAGGTTGTGGACATCATATCCTGGCTCTCGTGCGGGTACGGCGTGAGGGTGAGCTATGTCATATTCTGGTGCCTGGTCACCATAATCATATTCGGGAACATATTCTGGGCCGGCAACGGCATGAGAAGGTTCGAGCACCTAGGCCTTGAGGTTCCAAGCGCAGACGACGAGGTCCAGACAAAGCGCGTGTCCCTGGTGGATGCAGTGTACTTCAGCGTGGCCATGTTCACCACATCCCAGGCTCCAGTGAACTACTACCCTGTGGGGCTCTACAGGCACCTGGCCATGATTGAGGGGATACTGGGATGGTTCTTCCTCGGGCTCTTTGTGGTCGTGTTAAGCGGCATGCTCATAAGATGAAGATGCGGCCCGGAAAGGTTGATATATCTGGTAGTTATACGAAGGAGGGCCAAAGGGCGCGTGGCCTAGTCAGGATAAGGCGGCAGCCTCCTAAGCTGTAGATCGGGGGTTCGAATCCCTCCGCGCCCGCTTTTGAAACTATTTCTTGAGATCTTTGCTATCTTATTGTTTACGATATCCAGGGGTGATACCCTTGACCAGACAATATCATGTAATCCTTGCAT
>DATMZB010000349.1:0-2107 GCA_035560655.1 Methanotrichaceae archaeon
ATTTGTTTAAGATCATATGTACTTAGTGCGTGCAGATTGCATACAAAAATGCGGATCAAAAGGCCGGGTGAACAAAGACCATATATAGCACCAGGTCTGAGCAACTGGCACAGAATGTGCCCAAGCTTGCTATTTAGCCCCTATGGCACAGAATTCAGGTGAATTTAAGGAAGTACGATGATGCTATGTCCAAATTGCGGAAAGGCTAATGGTTTCATTGCCAGGTTCTGCCAGAACTGCGGCACAAGCCTCCCTGAGACGTCTGGCTATTCCCAGCCCGGGATCAGATACGCAGGCTTTTGGAGAAGGCTGGCCGCATATATGATCGATTATATCTTCATCACCATAGCTGCGGCCGTCAGCGTTATAGTTCTGGGGATCATGTTTGCTCCACCGGGCTTCGGATGGCACATAGGCTGGGATTACAGGCTGATATTGGGGCCCATAGTTCCCTGGCTGTACTGGTCAATTTTGGAGAGCTCAATCTACCAGGCCACCTTCGGCAAGATGATAATGGGGATTGTTGTGACAGACTCCCGCGGGCGGAGAATAACCTTCCGCAGGGCCACAGTAAGGTACTGGTCCAAGTTCCTATCTGCACTGCTCCTGTTGGCCGGGTTCGTCATGATAGGGTTTACATCAAAAAGAGAGGGCCTCCATGACATGATAGCCGGATCCCTTGTGATCCGGAGATAGCTCTTTTTCTGGATGCTTTAATATGGTGAACTTCAAAAATCTTTAGCGAATGCGCTCTCTTCTGGCCTTATCGATCATCTCCCTTAAGTCAGGCGACATTTCCATCAGCCTATCCAGGGTCAGATCATTATCTGTCAGATCCAGGCAGTACTCCATTGCGGGCTCAATGACCACCAGGGCCAGAGGTGAGATCAATGCCGCCGCCATTACGCCCTCTGTGGTATAAATAGCTGAAGCACGGACTACAGGCCGGATGGATCTATCTCCTATCTTGACAGCCTCTCCCACCACTATCTCCATATCAGCTTTGAGGTTTGGCAACTAAGCTATCCCTCACCAGGCTCTCTATTAATTTTCTCAGAGGCTCCTTGTTCAGGGCCCTGATAGATGCAGCAGCTACATTCAGGAGCCGTACCCTAAACTCGGTCATTATGGACCCATCCAGCCTCTGGCCGCTGAAATCCGGGACCAGCTGTATGCCTGGTCTCCAGAATCCTCCAAGAGCTGCCAATGCCGACCAGATATAGCCGCTAAGGATGGCAGTCTCTACTGGATCGCTCATGCCCAGGGCTAGGCTGCAATCCAGCCTCTTGACGGAGATGCACCTTATCAGGTCAGTTATTGTCGAGGCAATAGATGGCAGAGAGTCCTTGATCAGCCCCATATTTTTTTTGCTCAGCATCTTGGGCAGATCAGATTCGTGGTCTGAGCCGGCATCCTCTTCTTCTTTAGCCTCACTTTCACCCATGGACTTGACTTCTTCTTTAGCCTCACTTTCACCCTTGGCTCCCTTGCCAGGAAACTCATTCTGTATTAAGGTTAAGCCTATCCATTGGATTCTATAAAAGCCTCTCATTGACGGGCCGTCTTTCAACAGCTCAAAGGATATATGGAGGGGTATCAGCAGTATGCAGGCCGCCAGAAGCACTATGACCAGAAGTATGATCAGCAGGAGGCTCATTGCTCATTCTACGTTTATCTGGGCAGTGTGTCCTGCAGGGCGCTTCTTCTCTGCGCTCTCCTTCTTGCCGGTCAACTTTCCAAGTACTACGGATGTCAGCTCGGCCACAGACTCGGCCATTGCATTGGGCGTGGTCAGAGGTATCACCTTTACTCCATCTGGTCCGGAGATGCCCTTGAATATTATCACCACAGCCATTGGATAAACGCCTACTGCACCGCCTGCACCGCCGCCAGATGAGGGCTTATCTTGAGCGCTCTGGCCTGCGCCGGCACCAAAGCCCATTCCCATCTTGGTCACGGGCAGTATCACCTTGTCTTCCATCTCTATAGGTTCGCCCAGTATGTTCTTGGCAGAGAGAACCTTCAGGAGCTCATCTACAGTAGTCCTTATAGCATCTTCAGCCGGCATCAATATCTCCAAAAAATAAAGGCTCTGTCAATATATACA
>DATMZB010000350.1:0-4922 GCA_035560655.1 Methanotrichaceae archaeon
CAGATCTGGCAGACCTCTCCAACATCTACCTCGATCTCAGAATCGTTGCAAAGCACTATCATTGTCTGCAATAAACCCCCCGTATGAAAATTTAAGCGTTTTCCTCACATTCATATAGCCGCCATATGGCCGCCCCTTGGCGGATATCGACAGCCGCCTTGGATCGATAAATTCATAACGCTCCTCGCAGTCTTACCCGCCAGAAGAGGTGTACGTATTGAAGATCATCGGTCTTGCCGACCAAGAAGTTGAATCCAACCTGCGCAGTGCTGGTCTGGGCATGTCGGTACCTGAGGCGCGCTCCATAGCGTCGATTCTGGGCCGGGACCCAACCCTCACAGAGCTATTCTGCTATGATGCAATGTGGTCCGAGCACTGCTCATACAAGAGCAGCCGCGCCACCTTAAAAGAGTTCATGCCAACAGAAGGCCCAAATGTAGTTCTAGGTCCCCAGGAGGACGCTGGAATTGTAGCGATAGACGACAACTGGTGTGTGGTCATATCCCATGAGAGCCACAACCACCCAAGCCAGGTCCTGCCAAACGAAGGCGCAGCAACAGGAATAGGCGGCGACGTCCGCGATGTGAACTGCATGGGCGCCACAGTTGTGGCCACAGGCGATCCGCTGAGGTTTGGAGATCCATACGGCCCCCAGAGAAACAAGGTCAGATGGGTGGCAGAGGGCGTTGTGGACGGGATCTGGCAGTATGGCAATGCCCTGGGTGTGCCAAACCTTGCAGGAGATGTGGTCTTTGATGATAGCTTTGACTTCAACTGCCTGGTGAATGTGGTGGCATTGGGGATAATGAAGAGAGGCCAGATAATCCACTCCCGAGCACCAAAAGGTGCAGGCGAGAAAGAGTATGACGTGATACTGATAGGAAAGCCCACTGATGCAAGCGGCCTTGGAGGAGTGACCTTTGCCTCTGAGGCGCTGCGTGAAGAGGATGAGTCCACCAACCGTGGGGCTGTCCAGATACCGGACCCATTCCTGAAAAACGTCCTGTTCAAAGCCAATGATGATCTATTCAGGCTCGTCCGCCAGGAAGGCGTGGAGATCGGCTTTAAGGACCTGGGCGGAGGCGGGTTCACCTGTGCCACATCTGAGATGGGATCTTCAGCAGGCTACGGCATGGAGATCGACATGGACCTGATGCACAAGGCAGGGGACTTCCCCCCAGAGGTCCTAAGCATCGCTGAAACTCAAGAACGCTTCCTGATCATCTCGCCCAGAGAGCTTCGCGAGAGGATCTTGAAGATCTACAACGAGGACTGGGATTTGCCAAATGTATACGAGGGCGCCAGGGCAAGCGTGGTTGGAAAGATCACCACCAAAGACAGGTTCCTGGTCACGCACAAGGGCCAGGTAGTGTGCGATGTTCCAATCCAGCACCTTACAGGAGGCATAAGATACAAGCGCGATGAGAAGCCCAGGAAGAGAAGCCTGGTTGAGCCTGTTACGGATATGCCAGAGGACATGAACCAGGTAATGATGAAAATTTTGGCATCTCCCAACATCGCCTCAAGGGAGCATATCTACAGATATTACGATACAGAGGTCATGGGCAATACGGTCATAAGACCAGGCGAAGCCGATGCAGGCCTGATTGCACCTGTGCGCGGTGAGAAGTTCGGCGTGGCTCTATCAGTGGACTCCAATCCATTCTATGGAAGGATCAGTCCATACTGGGGCGGAGCTACGGCTGTAGCCGAGTGCCTCAGAAACGTGGCAGCCATTGGAGCTACACCCTCGGCTATAACAGATTGCTTAAACTTCGGCAACCCAGAGAAGCCCGAGGCATTCTGGGAGTTCAGGGAGGCGGTCAAAGGCCTGTCCGAATCCTGTAAGAAGCTGTGGCTGAAGGGATATGTAAACCAGCCAATGCCCATAGTATCAGGAAATGTGAGCTTCTATAACGAGTCACCCTCAGGCTCGGTAGACCCTTCACCAGTGATTGCCTGCGTGGGCATAATGAAGGATGCTGGAAAGGCGGTCACCATGGAGTTCAAGGCTCCAGGAGATAAGCTCTACCTGATAGGTCCCCGCTATGACGAGCTAGGCGGGTCTGAGTACTACAAGACCATCTTCAATGTCACAGGCGCCAATGTGCCCATAGTCAGGTTCGACCTGGAGAGGTCCATGATCTATGCAGTGATAGACGCCATAGACCAGGGACTGGTGGCAGCCTGCCATGACATATCCAATGGAGGATTGGCTGCCACACTGGCAGAGATGGCTCTAACCAGGCCTGCCAGACTCGGCCTGAATGTAGATCTGGACAAGGCAGGAGATGCAGGGATGAGGACGGACAAGATCATGTTCTCAGAGTCGTCAGGCTTTGTGATCGAGGCCAGGCCCGGCACAGAGGCGAAGCTGGAAGAGCTCCTGAAAGGCTATGGCCTGAAGCCTATGGAAATAGGATCAGTAACTGAGGCTAGAAGGATAGTAATGAGAAGGAAAGGGCAAAGCGTGGTCGATCTGGACCTGGATCCTGCCAGAAAGGTCTGGACCACCGGTCTTGCGGAGGCGATGAGATGAAGATCGCTGTGATGCAGTTTCCAGGGACGAACTGTGAGTATGAGTGCCTGGTGTCAGTCAAGGAAGTGGGCATGGATGGAGAGCTGTTCAGGTGGAATCGACCTGCTGCAGAGCTTTCTGCCTTTGATGGATATATAATCCCGGGCGGCTGGTCTTATGCAGACAGGATCAGAGCAGGGGCAATAGCCTCTAAAGAACCGGTAATGGATACCATTCGAGAGGAGGCGGCCAAGGGAAAGCCCATCATTGGCATATGCAACGGCTTCCAGATCCTAGTTGAAAGCGGTCTCCTGCCGGGCACCGCCGGAAACGGCAAGGTCGAGATGGCTCTGGCCCAGAACACGATGATCTCAGATAAGAAGATAGTCCGCAGAGGCTACTACGTAGACTGGATCAACATCAAGCACGACGCATCTCCCAGGAGATGCAGCGGCTCCTTCAATTTAAACAGGGGTGAGCTGCTGCAGATACCAATAGCCCATGGCGAGGGCAACCTGGTGACTATGGATAAAGGCCTCATCCAGAAGCTGAATGATGAAGGCCAGGTGGTCTTCAGATACTGCGATAGCAACGGCCAGGAGATCCCGGAGTTCCCAGTCAACGTGAACGGAAGCACTGAGAATATTGCTGGCATCTGCAACCCGGAAGGAAACGTTCTTGGCATGATGCCCCATCCTGAGAGGGCTTTCTTTGCCTGGCAGCTTCCTCCCCATGATCCGAGAAAGTACCAGATGGACGCTGCAGGGCCGGGAAGAAAGATCTTCGAGTCCATGAAGCGCTATATCGAGGTGAACGCATGAAGATCAACCTGCGTGTCGGGCTCATAATCCCTGATGCCGAGGCAGCTACTGTCAAGAACACCCTGATCAGGAGGCTTGGCTACCAGGGAACTCTGGCGGACGTCAGAAAAGAGAGGCTCTTCTCCATTGATGTCGAGGATGGTGAAGACCCGGCCGAGCTTGCAAAGAAGCTCGCCAAAGAGCTTGTCAATGAGAACAAAGAGAGCTACAAGGCCTCCTTTAACGACCTTAAATTCGAGAAAGGATATGTTCCAGTCAAGGTCGGTCTCCACATAGAGGACGGCGAGGCCATATCCACCAGGGACAGGCTCAGAAACAGGCTGGGCTTCAAGAACGTCCTCGGTGTAGAGAAGGCCACCATCTGGAAGCTTTACCTCAAGGGTGAGAACCCAAAGGGTCATGCCAAGGATATAGCAGAGAAGCTGCTCATCAATCCTCACAAGGACAGCTACGAGATATTAAGCTGAGAGATATGTATCAGGCGTAGCCTGAGGCTCAGCTCCAGTCTCAGCCTATGGCTATAGTCAGCAGGCCAAGAATTCGGCCTGTGCTCATTTTTTCACAGAGTTTTATGAGATAGATCCCAGATCGCCGTTCGAGCCTTATGATGGTCACACTACAAGCGCAAGTTTAGCATAAGCTTATTATGACAGGAATTTAATGAAAGCTGAGAGGATATAAGATGAGGGTACCGAGGCTCAATTCTACGGCGCAGATCTTCATCGGCCTCGTATCAGGCATTATCGTAGGCCTGGTCTTTGGGGATGCTTGTGCGGTCCTGCAGCCTCTGGGTACTGCATTCATCAAGCTCATGCAGGTGACAGTGCTGCCATCTGTAGTGATATCCATCATATCAGGCATTGGAGGCTTGAAGCAGTCCGATGCCAGGCTTATAGCCAGGAAAGGCAGCCTGGTTATGCTCATGATTTGGTCTCTGGGCATCGCCGCATTCCTGGCCATGCAGTTTGCCTTTCCAGTCCTCCTGAATGCCTCTTTCTTCAGCTCTGATGACACCCCCGCTCCGGGGGTTACCAATCTGGTTGACCTCTTCATACCCTCCAACGTCTTTCGCTCACTCTCAGATGGAGCGATTCCAGCAGTTGTTCTCTTCTCACTTCTGCTGGGATTCACATTAATAGGTGATGACAAAAACAAGCCTTTAGTGAGCCTTCTTCGCGGCATATCATCAGCTCTTTTGCGCATGACCCATCTCATCTCCAGGATCATCCCCGTTGGCGTCTTCGTAATAGCTGCCAGTACTGCAGGAACTATTACTTTTGAGCGCTTTCTTCAGCTCCAGGTATTCTTTGGCTCACTGGCAGTGCTTTCAATTCTTATGATACTTGTAGCGCTGCCCTTGCTTGTATCCTGCTTTACGCCGTTTACTTACGGAGAGATACTTTCTGCGTCCTCCAAAGCAGTCCTGCTGGGCTTCTCCACTGGCAATGATTTCATCACCCTTTCCCTGATTGTGGAGAGCATCCAGAAGCTTTTCCATGGCTATAGTGACAGTGAAAAGCTGCGATCCTACAGCGAGGTCCTGGTGCCGCTTGCTTACACATTCCCATCCATAGGATCCTTTG
>DATMZB010000351.1:0-2425 GCA_035560655.1 Methanotrichaceae archaeon
GAATATAGAGGTGTAATATGAAGATGAGACAAGTCGTGCTGGCAGCAATGCTGGTCTTTATGTTCAGCGTTCTGGCACAGGGCCAGGGATACCAGTCCTACCCGAGCGAGGGCAGCCAGGTGAGCGAGTCCATGTTCTATACCGGCAGCACACCGTCAGATGCCGGCAGGCTCACCCAGATAGGTTATGCACAGGCGTCAGGGCCGTCAGTCAGAGCACAGGTCATAACCGGAAACGCCCTGTGGATAGTCGATCCCAACGGACAGTATCGCCGGACAAGCCTTAGGATACCCCTGCGCTCCTGGGCCAGGGAGGAGCTGATACCAGGTACCAGCGGATCTCTGACCATCTACGAGAGATACCCTGGGGGATCTGTTCGCAGATACAACATGGGACGTGTCTATGCCGGCTACAGGTACATGGTCTGGTTCAATGCAGACACTGCGGGAACTCATGACATATGGTACAGGGTCGGAGGGCAGGACAGTAACCACGTCAGCTTCAGCGTATACAGGACGAATATAATCTACCCCATGCCGGGTTATCCGGGGTCCACCTACAGCTCGTATTCCAGAGTGGGGACCTCCACAGGGGGCAGAGGCTCGCCCTGACGGCATAAACTCTCTGATCAATTATGAAATCATGTGACGACAACCTAATTAACCGCCTGGATCAGAGAGTGCTGAAATGAGCTCAGATAAGAAGAATGTGGCAGTAGTTGGCGGCGGCATAGCCGGGGCGGAGCTGATAAGGACTGCCTCGCCGGACAACCTGGAGTTCACTCTGATAGAGCCGAAGTCCAATGTGGAATGTCAGGCACTGTATCCTGAGTACCTGTGCGGCCTGGCAAGGCTTGATGAGGTGGCAGCTCCGCTGAAGCCCTTCTGCGATCGAGTGGGTGCAACGCTCGTTACAGATAGGGCTGTGAGGCTGGAAGAGGGCACCATTGTATGCTCAAAGACCGAGGTGGACTACGATATTGCAGTCATAGCCACAGGTGCCGCTCAGAACTACTTTGGGATCAAAGGCGTTGAGAATACATTCTCCATAAACACTCTGGAGGAGACCATCCGGGCCAGGGCGTTCCTGGAGGATACGAACCCGGAGAGGATCATGATCATAGGCTCTGGCCTGACTGGCGTGGAGAGTGCATGCGTCCTGTCAGAGAGCCTGGATGCGAGCATCTACATCATAGAGGCCCTGACCAGGATACTGCCTGTATTCTCGGAGTCCACCTCAGGCATGGTAGAAAAGGCGCTCTCCAAGAAGGGCGTGAATATCCTGACATCTACCAGGGTCGACGAGATCACCAAGGAGAGTATCATCTTTGCAGATGGGTCGTCTCTGGACTGCGATATGGCCATATGGACCGCAGGCATCAAGCCATCCGAGTTCATCCAGTCCATAAACCTGCCCAAGAACAGAGGCTGGATAGTCACAGACCAGTACCTTCAGGCCCGGGACGGGCTGTTCGTCCTCGGCGACGCTGCATGGATAGAGGTCGATGGAAAGCTCGCCACAAAGACGGCTTTAGAGGCTGAGAGACAGGCCAAACACACAGCCAAGAATATTGAAAGGCTTGCCCTGGGCCAGAAGATGGAGAAGTACTCTGTCATGGCCAGCGCTGACGGACAGGTGGCGCTCATATCTCTGGGGTGCGACTGTGCAGTTGGCGTATATGGAAAGATGTGCATATCCATGCCAACCAAGCTCATCTACTCGCTCAAGAGCTGGATAGATAGGTCGTTTATAAGGCGGTTCAGGTGAATGCCCCCCGGCCTGAAGGCCAGGGCCTTCTTACTCTGCCATCTCCGCGCCCACAGGTAAAAATGTAGGCTGCTGCATCTGCAGCATATTTATTTATGGCATATTTTTGTGGCATTTCTATAAGCAGTATGCACAACATGAGAAACATATCGTGTCAGCTATATCGGTTCAGCTATAAATGATAATCCGGGTTTGCCTGATTGCTCGCTGATGAGGCGTCCATGACCATTGTGGGCCTGGGCGTTTATGAGATCTGAAAATGCATTTGAAACTAAAGCAAAAACAAATGCCAAAACAAAAGGAAAAACAAAACTCAAAAATGATCATGAAAAATGAAAGGCTATTTTAAGGCAGATGACATAGTCTGGAATAGTTCAGACATCTCCCGCAGCATACTGTACACAAAGGCGATTCTGGGCTTGTCAGACACATTCGATATTGGTGGGCGAATAATGATTGGCCTCCTCCATATTCCTCGTCCGCCAGTATCATTAGCTTAGCAGAGATGACTGGATATACATAGATCACTGTTTTAGTAATGTTGAGACAATTGTCTATTTCTGCCCAGGTCGATCCGGAATTCGAGATGACAGCCAAAACCATGAAGATGAACGTTGGGGCCCTGGTTATGCAGGCGGGAGAAGGAACGGCGATATAC
>DATMZB010000352.1:0-10350 GCA_035560655.1 Methanotrichaceae archaeon
CCATCTATTGAGAGAAGGGCTTTCGAAACCGCCTGCCGGGAGATCCCAAAGTTCTTGGCAATGGTTATATTGGGTAGCCGGGCGCGCCTCAGCTTCCAGAACTCGAACTGTTTTTCTTTGGTGAACAAATTCACATGTCAACCTCTACAGGTTGACAATTTATAGTTTTCCCAGGCTCCACCACGGTATCAGAGCATCAATCGGACCATCGAGATGGCGCAGATGCGATCCATACTGAGATGCGAAGCTTCTATAACGCAATGCCGGGCTGATCTGGGAGGGGCACAGGGCTGGGAGAACCATCGGCTACTGCCACCTAGGGAAGCTGCATAGCCTGGAGCAACTCCCATCTCAGGGCTTCATGATTGCCTGCTTCCCTGTGAAGATACGAGGAGCTTCGGCAGGCTGGACGCGAGCCGAGGCGATCATTGAAGATTAGCGAGCCCTGAGTTGATGAGATCTGTTTCAGAAAGGGAAAAACTGGAAGATTAGATGTTAAAAACTGTGTTTGGAGCGGGAGATGAGGGAGAGGACGATGACCTAAGGAGGCGCAATGCAGCTTGGCCCTGGACAGCCCGGGACCATGGGGCCGGCAGATTCCGGCCTCTCACCATGCTCAGGAGGCTGGGTATCCAGGAGCACCTTGTACTTTCCACCGTATGAGCCGCTATTGACAACCAGCGTTCCCTGGCTGACATCGGCAGTCTCTCCGCTTGCCAGGTTCACTGAGAGATGGCCAAGGACGGCTGTATCGTTCTCAGGAGCGTCGTGCTTCAGCTCTCCCAGATCGGCCTCCAGGAGCGTATTATTCCCGGAGGGTGTCATCTCGATATCCATGAGCTTATAGACGGAGTCGGAAAGCTTCATCACGCCCCGGTTGATAGCAGCACCTTCCTCCTCCCTTATCACCTTGCGGACCTCCTCTATGCTCATGTTGGAGGCCAGGAGCTTTCTCACGCTCATGGGCTCTATAGGCCTTATGCTCTCTATGCTCACCCTCAGGGCACGAGAATCGTTGCCTTTAATGGCAAAGCCCTTCCAGTTATGGAATATTATTCCAACCGGAGTGTCAGACCCATCGCCGGAGGAAGCTTCCGGATGTGAATCTTGAGCGTTCTTCATGCCTATGAAGAGCCCCATAGCACCATCGATCTTTGGCGGCTCGGCACCATACAGAAAGTCATTAATCCCATTCAGCTCACTGTTACCCATCGGATCATGAGCACCTCCGGTGGCGCCGGCGCATATTCCCGCAGAGCCCACCAGCAGCAGGATCAGCCCAAAGCAAAGCTTCATTCCATTGACCAGTCTCATCTAGATCCCGTTCCAGATCTAATCTCCCTTAAACCAGCAACCTCTGGCGGGCACCGCCCAGGCCGTGAGGCCACAGCTCGTCTAAATCACTGTCTTATCAAGTATATCCCTTCTTCTGAACGATAGAAAAAGGTAAGGCCGAACGAACACGTGAATGGGTTCAATGCCAGATCAGATGATAACTTCCTGGGGCCTGTCCCATGATAAAAATGAGAAATATCGTTCTATTCCGGATTCCAGGCTGAAGAGATCGTTTATTACTGGTAGAGAACATTAAAAGCTCCCAGAAATGTACAGAGGCATTGGAAATGTGAGTGTCCAGAGCCGCCAGAGAATCTGCGCGGACCCATCAGACATGGCTTGATGGCATGCAGGTCGCGGCAGATGAAGCCACCTCATCGCGATGAGAGGCCCACCCTCATGAGGTATAGGTCGATACTGCGCATGGGAGTCGGGTAACATAAAATATCAAGCTTAAAAATGCTCTGATAAAGAAGGGGATGAGATGATCCGAATGGATCATCTGTGCTGATTCACATCTTAAGCAGCCGTTTTGCCTCAATTCTCCCCTGGCATTTCCCTCTGGCAGCCCATCTTTCCATTGTGGTTGCCCATCGGGCCCATGCCATTTAGGCCTATGGCTTTTAGGCCCATTCCTTCATGGCCGCCCATCATGCCCATGCCCATATGGCCGCCCATTCCAAAGATCCCCTTCATGCTGTGTCCCATATTGACCACTGCATTGTATGAAGTGCTGTTCAATGTAAGCTGTCCCTGTCCTACCTGGAACCTGTCATCGGAAGTGGTGACGTTCATGGATATGTGGCCTGCCACTGTAGCGCTATCAATCTCGGCTTTGATCTTAGCCTTCTCTGCATCCATCTTGGCCTTCATAGCCTCGAACTTGGCCTTGATCTCTGTCTCGTTCAGCTTTGAGAAATTATCCCTATCAGACATCATATCGGTCTTATTGAAGAGCTTGTCTGGCACGGATATAGGTCCTGCGACATCTGCAGACATGGTGGCGTTCTCGCCCTCACCCTCAGACCACTTGATGTTGCGCAGCACGTACATCTCCTTGCCAAATACCAGGCTGCCGTTGTAGGTTGTGGCTGCATTGATTGCTGCCTTTGCCTCTGACTTTATCTCGCCCAATGTCTTATTATCAGAGGCTATGCCCTTGATCGTCTCTGGGTCCAGGTTTACCTGGCCCTTTACATTTACATTGAGGACATGGTACTGGCTGCCGCTTATGGCAAATCCCTCTCCGGAATGCTCTATGGAGAAGCCCTTGTGCATGGATGTGTTATCGCCCGGGAAGCCATTGCATCCTGGAGCGCTGCCATCATGACCTGCAAACCGGCCCATGTCTTTATTGCCATCTGGACCCATATTTCCTGGGCCCTTATTATCCATAATATTTGGTGCTGAGAATGCCGGCACGACCATGAGGCAAAGAGCCACAGCGGCCACCAGCATCAGAGACTTGATTGATGACTTCATATTTTACTAACCTCCATTCACGAATGATCATTATCTGCAGGTGGGCCCTTAAGGCCGCCCTGCAACCTCAACCATATCATGAACGATAGAAAAAGGTGAGACCGAACGAACGCTGGATAGAAAAAGTGTGAACTATCGGGGATTTCGGCTTCCGGCCATCAGGAGCGTTCCCTCTTTGATAAGAACCAAACAGATAGTTCTATTATATTGGTCCTGCCCCATTCCTTCTTTATTATCAGCTTTCTTCGCTCCAGAGAGAGGATAATTCCAGTCAGGGATGACTTGGGGATTTTGGTCTCGTATCTTATATCCGCCTGTGTCATCTTGCCGCTGTGCTCAATAAGCGCAGTCATTACAGCACGCTCTCTGGCTGTGAGCGTCTCCATTACCGCTGCCATCTCGCTTGTAATTTCAATTTTTGAATTGGCAGCCGCAGATAGCGGGAGGCATTCTTCAACCTCAGCATCCACAGCCTGGAATTGATCCCCGGGCTCAGGAGGTTGAGATTCAGGGAATGGAGATTCCTCTGGCTTGGGCTCAATCTCAGGGACCTGCGCAGCGCAGCTCCCTTCAGCCGGTTCGCGCTCCTCAGCCGGCGTGCCTTCCTCATGAGCCAGCAAGTCAGGGAGGTCTGCCTGGTTGATTCCGCTGCCGCTAGATCCATCGGCTGCATCCTCCTGCACCTGGCTTCCGGCATCGGCACCATGCAGCTCAGCCAATGCTTGCGCCGGCTTTCTTCCCTTCCTGGCCCATACTATAGCGGATGCAGATACAATGCCAAATCCAAGAATCGCCAATCCAGGCAGAAGATAGCTGTTGCTCTGGCTGCCTGAGGCGGCGGCTCCGCCGCTGATCGGGACCTGATAGTCTATGGTGACATCCGGGTCCTTTATGTCATACCCGTGCAGATCCACGACAAACGACTCGTTGGACGCAGATACAAGATACTCGAGCCCTGGCGTTGAATTTATCTTGCTTATGACGACTGATGACGGCATGTAAAATATGGAATGGTACTCTCCATAACCGCCCAGGGACTGCATCCTGGCCTCCCAGTCATCCCCGGACTTATAGGTCAGGGAGTTGGTGAGAGCATAAAGCTGCTTTGTATCCTTGTCGTACTGGTACTGAGACGACTTAAGAAACGATAGGCCGTCAATGCTGTCTACATAGCCCGTCACAAGAGCCCTGCCGGCATCATTTATGTAAACATTCAGGACCATGTTGCTTGAGTAGGACCCATTGCTGCTGGACTTGATGGCAGCACTGCCGCTCTGGGTGCCACTGGCGCCACAGCTTATCAGGAGCATAACAATTACCAGTATGAAGAGAACCTTCTGCCAGCCAGTACCAAACCGTTCAGTCGCCCTCGTCATTTCGCGAAGCCCTGCCTTTAGATCAACAATACCGAGAAATGGCTACTTAAAGTTATTGAGATGAAAGAATGCCATTTTGGCGGGTCAGAAGCCTGCTGGACCGCCTGATACGCGGGGGTCCGCCCATATCTCCTTAAATATCGCACCATCCACCTGCCACGGCTATTGTCGAATTTAGGTCAGGAATTACACCTGCTGGCAATGGGCATTCTCCAGCCGCTGCCAAAGGCTCGATCAGTCACCTTGATCCCCGGTGCGGCCTGCTTGCGCTTGAACTCCGCGATTCTCACCATCCTCAAAACGCGTGCCACCACACCGGCATCAAATCCCCTGGCTATGATCTCCTCAGATGACTCATGCTGCTCTATATGGAGGCGCAGTATCTCATCGAGCACCTCATAGGGCGGCAGGCTGTCCTGGTCGGTCTGGTCAGGCCGAAGCTCCGCAGATGGCGCCTTGGTCAGTATTGACTCAGGTATTTTTTTCCTTATAGAATTGAGCCACCTGGCCATCCTGTAGACCATCGTCTTTGGGACATCAGAGATGACTGCCAGGCCTCCTGACATGTCGCCGTATATGGTGCAGTAGCCCACAGCCAGCTCGGACTTGTTCCCCGTGGTCAGGAGAACAGAGCCGAACTTGTTTGAGAGGGCCATGAGCAGGTTGCCCCTGATCCTGGCCTGGATGTTCTCCTCAGTCACATCCCTTTGCCGGCCCTGGAACGCCGGCGCCAGGCTCTCCTGGAAGGCGTCCATTATGCCTGATATGGGCAGGGTCATGGTCTTTATCCCAAGGTTTCTGGCCAGCTCCTCAGAGTCAGCGATGCTTCCAGTGCTCGAATAGGGGGAAGGCATGAGCACCCCCATGACGTTTTCAGGGCCCAGCGCCTCTGCAGCAATCGCTGCAGTGATTGCAGAATCTATGCCTCCGGACAGGCCAAGAAGTACCATTCTAAAGCCGCACTTCCTGACATAATCCCTGGTCCCGAGCACAAGCGCCCTCCATATCTCAGACTCGGGAGAGAAGTCGTCCTCTGCCACAGGGCCCTGCATGGTCTCAAGGTCGAGCACAACCAGGTCCTCCAGAAATCCCGATGCTCTGGCAGCCAGATTGCCCCGTGAGTCAAAGGCGCAGCTCCTGCCGTCGAAGACCAGGTCGTCATTGCCGCCCACCTGGTTGACATAGATGAAGGGAACCCCGTACTTGCGGGCCATGTTTGAGAGCATGGCCTCTCTGTGGCACTGCTTGCCGACAGTGAAGGGTGATGCTGATAGATTGAGGATGACCTCTGCCCCGGACCTCACCAGATCCTCTATGGGATCGAGATGATAGCGCCTGCGCTTCCAGAAGTCGCGATCGTTCCATACGTCCTCACATATGGATATGCCAAGCTTCCTTCCACCAAGGCCGAGGATCTGGGCCTCGCTTGCAGGCTCGAAGTACCTGTCCTCATCAAATACATCGTAGGTCGGAAGCAGGGTCTTATAAAACGTGGCCTCGACTGCGCCATGGCGCAGGAGTGCAGCTGAGTTGAAGAGGGGCCTGCCAACAGACCTGACATTCTGCTCGGCTATGCCGACAAGCACAGGAGGATCATCTTTCAGATCCCGGGCCAGGTCTCTTAGCACATCCCAGCTCCTGGTTATGAACTCGCCATTCAAGAGCAGGTCTTTTGGAGGATAGCCGAGCAGTGCGAGCTCTGAGGTTATGGCCAGGTCTGATCCGGCCCGGCGGACGCCCCTGGCAATGAGATCGGCATTGCCCTGCAGGTCCCCGATTGTGGGGTTGAGCTGTAAAAGTGCTACCTTCATTCCTGTATGGTGATCTGCAGCAGAGGGAATTAAATTCTTCGCCGTTCCCTGCAGATATCCAGAGCTGGATTCCCTAATTCAGCCAACCGAATGCAGAGGTCAAGGACCCCCTTGCCGCGATAAGATATAGAGCTGAACCTGCATTTGCTCTGAGGCGTTGGCACTTCCCATAGTGCTCCTATAGAATAGAGAAAAGATAGATACAATATGATTCGAGACCAGATGAAAACGCTTGTCTCTTAGGCTTTGAGGCCGCGTTTTCTTGCCCACTCTTCCAGATCCTCGACCTCATCCTTATGAGCCATATAATACTCCCAAAGGTCGTCGGCGCATTCAGTCTCATCCTCTTCGGGGATGCCCTCAATATCCGCATCTAAAAGGGTCTCCTCATCTGTGATTTTCGTTTTACTTGAGGCCATCTCTATATAATCACCATCGATAGTATTTATTTGTAATCTGAGTCTCGCCGCCTTGGAAATACTCGGAGGACTGTTATCTGTTGTTCATCTATAACGTACTCTACTCGCCATCGACCTATCCGCAGTCTATACGCTGGAGGACATCTATCGCCTTCGATCTTGCGAATATCCATGCCAGGGCGGAAGATATAGGGATTTGCCTTAAGCTCTTCCAGGTGGGCATAAATTTTCTCTGATCGGTCCCTGTCCAACTTATCCAAGGTCTTCCGAGCCGACCGGAGGATTTTGAGGGTGAAGGTCATTCTAATCAATCAATTGGCCTTTGTTCACTTGGACCTTGCGGTACGACCTCTGCAGGTCCTCCATCACCTTTATCCCCTGCCAGCACATTTTGCAGCAGATCCACTCTGTCTTGGATAGGTCCTTTACCATCTACTCCAAGCCCCCAACGAAAATCATAGCCCATTTTGAACTTGGTTGCTAAGAAATCGGCCATGATGGCATCGTTCTTCGCCTTCGTTTTCTTGGACATCCCCATTTCGCAGTCCTCTTTTGCACTTCGTTAAAAGGATGAAAAACAATTTTCTCTTTGAAGGCACTGATATTATGTTATGAGAACTAGCCATGCCATACTTCTCAGGTTTCGCCACGACCCCCAGTACGACTTCAAAAAGGTCAGTGTGGATTACATCAACCGCGGCGCTCCTGATGATGTATCAACAGTCCTGGGAGACCGCATCGCAAGCCTGGAGTCCGGAGGGATGGAGATAGAGTCTGAGAAGGGCCAGACCCACATTCCCTACCACAGGATAGCCAGAATATGCTATGAGGAGATCCCGGTCTGGGAGCTCAGCCCCGGAAAGGTGCCGAGCCGGGATGAGTTGACCTGAGAAGAGCAGATGAGCAGGTATATGATCAGGATGCGTCATACCCTGCAGGAAGGAGCCGGTCCCAATGGTTGAGAAGAGCGATGCCATGAAGCAGCACGAGAAATGGATAGAGGAGACGATCAAGCACAAGCCCAAGCACACACGGGAAGGGCTGCCGATCAAGCCCATACACGCCATCTTTGTGCTGCTGGGGATAATGGTGGCATTGCTTTTAATAGGGGCCCTGCTTCACCGATGAGCGGCACATGAAATCTCTGCCATCACTTTTTGCCCAAGCGGACAAAGCGGATCAAGCAGACTCTGATTTAGGGTTGAAGATATTAAGGCCAAACTTTAATAGATATACCTGATCATTCGGCACATTGAGGGTCTGTCAGAGATCTAGAAAGCATTTACTGGAGAAGAGACCGATATGTCAGAGCATTTGCTGGAGATGGCTGGGGCAAAGGCCAGGATCAGGGACGGCCGGATAGAGGTGCTGAGCGATCCTCAGATCAGATGCTGCCCCCTGAGGAGAGAGCTGTACGGCTTCCAGGAGGAGTCACGGGAGACGGTCAAGCTGGCCCTGGAGAAGCACATGGCGGAGCTTGGCATGTACGGCCCCGGCCGCACTCTGGTCCTGGACCAAAAGCCGGTGAGCTTTGGGGCCTCAGAGATCATAACTGATGCCATGGCTGAGGGCCTGGTGGATGCTGCGGTAGTCGTATGTGAAGGTGCAGGCACGGTTGTCGTGGCCAGCCCAAAGGTCCTGCAGGCCGTGGGAGCACACATGACAGGCCTCATCAGCACAGAGCCCATCGTTGAGGTACAGGACGGCCTGGCAGCCAGAGGCTGCCTGCTCCTGGACAGGAACTGCACCATAGATCAGGTCCAGGGATATGTTCTGGCGACATGTTCCGGGTTCAAAAAGATAGCCGTAACCATAACCGGTCACAGGGCATTCGAGGCCAGGAAGATCAGGGAGATGGAGGCCTGCTCTCAAGCCAGGCCGATTATACTGGCAGTCCACAACACTGGCATAAGCTCAGAGGAGGCAGAGCTTCTGGCAGAGGACTGCGACCTGGTATGGTCATGCGCCTCAAGATCGGTCCGGGAGGTGACGGGCAGGCGGGCCAGGATGCAGATGGGGCTATCCATTCCAGTCTTTGCCATGACCACAGAAGGAAAGCGGCTCATGCTCAACAGGGCACTGCACTTCGATGATGGATTAATTATCCACAGGGCTGGACTGCCTTATGGACGGGGTGGAGGAAAGGACCCGGAGCCTCTGCTTTAGATGATAGGGCAACATACGACCATGGCTTTCCTCTTGGAGGTCTCCTTTTGGGCGATCTCTACATATTGTATGGATTGATTGGTCTTAAGTTAAGAAGCGTTGAAAGATGAATAATCGGTGATCAATCTAGCTAGGGCTGAATTGTTTCAATTCTAATGTTTTGGGCAGTTCCATATGCCCTGGGCATAGCCCAAGGCTATCTGCCTAACTGATCCCGTGCGGTCCGGAAACAATATCCATATACTGGTCGAAGGAATCACTGGCCGAAAGAATCCAGTATTTCGCAATATCTAAATGCTATGAATGCAATATTTAGGTCAGTGAATTAGCCCTGAAGATGTAATCGATCAGTTATCTGAGCATCATGAATCAACCGGCATATCTGAGGGGCAAAGGGCAGGAGGAAATAAGGTGGCAGCTTCGACAATACAATCCGATGTTATTGGCTCTAAAGGAGCCATGATTTACCAGGGCATAGGAGTCAGGTTCATAGCAATTTTAATTGATGGCCTAATAATCGGCCTTCTGATGGGCGCAGTGGGCGTGCTGACTCTAGGAGCCTTCCTGGGATCGCCGAACCTGCCGGCCTGGTACAACTTAGTCTCCTTCCTGATCTACCTTGGATACTATACCTATCTGGAGGGGACAAGAGGTCAGACCATCGGCAAGATGGTCATGAAGATTAAGGTTGTGAGAGAGGACGGCGGAAAGATCGATATGAATGCCGCCTTCACCAGGAACATACTGAGGGTGGTCGATGGGTTCTTCGCCTACCTCATCGGTGCAATCCTGATATTGCGCTCTCCCAAGAAGCAGAGGCTGGGCGATAGTGTGGCGAAGACGGTGGTAATTAAGGCCTAATTACCTTATTTTTCTTATCATTCAATCCAAATGGTCTTCAGCTATCTATACATCAGCTCTGCTGTCCAGGAAACTTTCATAGGCAAGGGACCCAGTCCAGTGTAGAGTTGTCCGATGTACTATTGGGCCCAATATTTACCGTTTTAATTATAGAAAATACTCCAGTCAGGTCCTCAGAGCTCTCGCTGACAACATCATGGCGCCCCAATTGGTTGGGGATAGGGTTGACCGAGGACCAGGCTGAGTGGGCCTGGCCTATGGCATATGTGTTGATAGCTGCCCGGAGAGAGCTGTCGGATCCGCAGCCCAGGATCAGGGATGTGGAGTTGGCTGAGATCTGGGTGTTCAGGCTCTCCAGGTTGCTGTAGTCCTCGGTGATGGTGCCGCCTGCTCCGTAGCTCTTAATACAGATGCTCGACGACCACTTACGGTCATAGACCATGCCGCTGACATTGGTGATGACCTGGATAAATATGGCTGCGATGATCAGGCAATTGATAATGGAGATCTTCAAGATACCACCCTGGCCGGCTGCTTGCCTGGCAGGTGCAATATCCTGATCTATTGAATTGAAAATTATTTAGACTATTGGGACCTAAAATCAGTACGATATATCAGTGTCTGCTATAATAATAAGCCCTTGACGATGGCTAAAATAGATAGGGCCAATCTAGAAATTAAACGATGTCATCAAAGTCAAACGCACGGCATCCAGTCCAGGCTGATCTGGCCAGGTGTTGCGTTTCTCCAGAGCCTGATGAACATCTCCACTGAGAATACTCCCACCAAATCGTCAATATTGCGGGCATAGTTCAGATGGTGCATGGGGTTGATCGTTGTGGGGTCTGCCGAGATCCAGCCGATGTGCGCCCTGCCCTCAACATTGGAGTTTATTCTGGC
>DATMZB010000353.1:0-4814 GCA_035560655.1 Methanotrichaceae archaeon
AGACAGATCCAAATCCGCACGATGCAGGAGGCAAACGATGAAATGTCTTACGATGTTCAGTATAACGCTTCTCGTTGCATTATTAGCACTCTTCACCAATGGAGCTTTTGCAGATATGAACAACTCATCTGTCGAGAAGATCGATACCGCCAATCTAGCGAATGATACAATAATCACAGCCCAGGACGCCATCATCCACAGGCACCTGGTTATAGACATGGGCGATGGCCTAAAGACTGATGCCGAGGTGACATTGCCGGTTGAGGGCAATGGAACCCATGGGACCTTACCCGGAATTCTTCTCATCCACGGCAGCGGACGGACGGATATGAATGAATATGTAGGCACTGTGAAGGGATTGAACGAGCCCACCAGGCCATTTCTCCAGATCGCCGAGTATCTCTCACCAAGAGGCTTTGTAGTTCTGAGGTATAACAAGAGAGGCGTTGGGCTTAACGGCACAGTGCTGAACGCCAGCGTGGTCAATGATACAACCTTCGAGGACCTTAAAAACGATGCAAAGAAGGCCCTGAAGGTTCTGGAAGACCAGCCTGAGGTGGACAGGAGCGACATAACCCTGCTCGGGCACAGCGAGGGAACTGCCATCGCCCCAAGGATCGCCGCAGAAGATAAAGGGGTCAATAAGATAGTACTCATGGGCGCTATGGCCCAGAACCTCAAGAATCTCCTTTACTTCCAGCTGGTAACACGGCCCCTGGCCGCTGCTGAAGGGGACTTGGATCTTGACCACAATGGGCAGCTATCGATAAAGGAGGTAGCTTCGAAGATCGGAAGTCCGGGAGAGAACCTGGCCTCCGGTCTGGTAGAGAAGAATAACACCACAGGTCAGTACGAGTGGAATCCTGAGATAAGCGCCGATAGAAGCGGCAACATAAGCATCCAGGGCGATCTTCGTCCACGTTTTATCGAGCTGTTTGAGAAAACAGCCACAAGTAACAGCTGGTTTAGGTCGCACCTTGCCCTGAACGATACTCTGGACGTCATAGGCAACGTCCCTGCCAGCATCCTGATCCTCAACGGAGAGAATGATGCCCAGACTCCTGTAGGAGGAGCCCTTCTGCTGGAACAGAGGCTGACGGCTGTGAGGCATCCTGATCATACCCTGATAACCTATCCGGGACTCGGTCACTCATTCTATCCTACGGAAGGTTGGAGCCAGCCCCTGGGACCTGTTGGTGAGAATGTGCTTTCAGATATGTACTCATGGCTCACAAGCCCGGCCAGGAATGTGAGGTACCTGACCTAGCCGATATATTGCATGAACTATAGATCAAATCCAAAACCTATACATGGCCCGATGGGCTCAAGCCTCAGTGCGGCCATGCTTTTTATCATCTCTCTTTGGGCTGAGCAGATCCATTTAAGCATAGACCTTCAAAAAGAGAGGGGGCTCATAAGGCCCCTTCTTATGCTTTCTCAAACTTTGAATCTATGAACCCACCAATATCCAAGCTTACAGCCTTTCCCTCTGGCCCTATATAGAAGGTGGCGAATCCGCCGAACTCCGGGAAGTCGGGGATGTGCATGAGGAATGTATCTCTATCCCAGGGCTCAAGCTCTATCGGCGTTTCCTCAGGCCCCATGGATGTGACCAGAGAGCCGTTCTCAGCCTTGACCTTGAGAGTTCTGTAAATATCATTTGTATAGTTGCCCTCGTAGCTGTCCAGAGATAGAGGTGGCGATGGAGGAGATGGCCTCTCGATGGAGCTAGCAACTCCGGTGTTCACTTCCTCGGATGCCTTTTCCATCTCGTGGGCCTTTGTTATGTAATCGGTGCCCGGGTTGCCGAAGTACATATCCAGGAACTTCGCAGCCAAAAGATCGGGCAGAGCCGCGGATGGATAGATATTGGATAGAATCACTATTCCCACCTTGGCCTGGGGCACGAAGAAAACCGCTGAGCCATGACCTACGGTCCCGCCATCGTGGCTGATTACAGGGTAGGGCTTGTGTTCCACATAGCTCCAGCCCAGGCAGTAGTAGTGGCCGGGCGCCTGGATGGTCTTGGGAGTCTGCATGTAAAGGGTGCTGTTCTTGCTTATGATCTGCCTGCCCTTGTACGTGCCATTGTTCATCTGCAGAACCAGCCACTTGGACATATCGTAGATGTTGGAGTTGATGGCGCCTGCAGGGCCTACCAGGTATACCCAATCCATGTACTTCCAGTCCATGGGTATTGCCTGGACGGTTCCATTGACCTTCCTATGCAGGGAGGCTTTATCCTTCGATCCCAGGAAGGACCCGAGATCCGCTGAGGAGTTGGACATCTCTAGTGGTACAAAGATCATCTCTTGGACGCTCTCATTCCAGGCCGCGCCTGTGAGCTTCTCAGTGATGTTTTGGGCGACTATGTACTCCAGGTTCTGGTAGGCGAACTCAGAGCGGAAGCTGGCTACAGGCTTCGCATACCTCAGAGCTCTGATCATCTGCGACCGATTGTACTTCATGACCAGCAGCATATCGCCGAAGTGATCTGGCAGGCCGCTCCTATGGCAGAGCATATCGGTGATTGTGAACTCCCTTGTGACCCAGGGGTCGTACATCCGAAACTCAGGAAGGTAATCTATGACCTTATCGTCCCATTTCAGCCTGCCCTCGTCAACCTCCATGGCCAGAAGGGCAGTCCCAAAGGCCTTGGAGCACGAGCCTATCTGGAATATGGTGCCCGAAGTTACGGGATCAGTGCCGCCCATCTCCTTTACCCCGAAGCCTTTAGCATAGACGAGCTTGTCCCCCTGGACTATGCCTATTGCCATTCCGGGAACCCCAAGATCCTTCATGGCTTCCTGGACGTACTTCTCATATTCGGGCAGTATTTCTTTTATTTTAGCATCGCCGCTGACCTCAGAGGCCATGGCGCAGCCTGTAACAAGCGCTAATACCAGGAATATCAGGGCAATCGGTACAAATTTTTGGATTGTGGTCGTGTCAAACCCTCCTTTTATTGCAAATTAATCATGGCAAATCTTTGCGACTATATAATGATTCTGCGTCCATGGGCTCACCCCTTATATTGCATGTAAAAAGTGAAGCACCCCCGAGATCAGGGCGCACAGCAAAATCTCACTTATTCAAGGGGACGTACTTATTGATTATTGAATCAATCCAGTTCCCTTTTATGCGTTTTTCTCTGATATCAAAAGGCCTGGCTTTGGATAGAGGAGAACGATCCTGAGAAAAAAATTTCGGGGGGGCTCTATTCTCTGTCCCTTTGCTCACTGAGCCACGCCACAGCCGACTCTAGCTGCACATCCCTACCCTCATTGAACTGTTCGATGGTCTCCTCAGTCATTGGCACCCTGATATCCGGAGATACCCCGCCTTCCAGTGATGCATTGCTGTCGATCTGGACCTTGCCCTGAGCGTTCTGGGACTGGCCCGTTGGATACCTCAAGGTTATGCCCAGAGGCATGGATATGGTCCCAAGCTCAATGCCGAAAGCCCCACTGGTGCCGTAGAAGGAGATCACCTTTCCAAGATCCCTTCTCTGGATCATCATGGGAAGGCCCTCCCCCGAGCTTATTGCGTAGGGGCTGACGAGGACTGCTACGGGCCCTGAGTATGTCATGTTCTGGGGCCTAGACCATATGGTTGCGAGGCGATCGAGCTTCCCTGTGCTGATGTTGTAGTTGGTGACATACTCGAATAGGGACCTCTCATTCAAGAAGAAGCTCGACATGCATGCGGATATGCTGTCGTCCCCGCCATCATTAAACCTTAAATCCACGATCACTCCAGGTACATCTGCCTGGACGAAGCTCTCTATGGCCTTTCTAAAGAGGCTGTATCCTTGGGGTATCTCATAGTAAACGACCACATATCCGTATCCATTAGGCAGTATAGAGTAGACGACTCCACCCTCGGGGAGGGCCTCAAGAACTGCCATCGAGTTATTGGTCAAAGCAGTATCGTTGAAAGCCCGGCCAACGAAGTAGGTTGAGTTGGTCAAAGTCTCATAGCCGTCATAGTAGGCCAACAGGTGAACATCCCTGGCCGTCCCATCCTTTCCCTGAACTCTAGCTGTCGCTTCAGTCCCCTCAGGAGCCCTGGTCATGAACCTGGCCTTCTGAAGGAGTATCCCCTCCTGGGTCGATGGCTTAAAGGGTGACCAGATGTAGGACGTTTTGTTGAGTGCCGCCTCTGCAGGCATCCCATTCCACTCCAGGAGAAGATCTCCTGGAGAGATGCCCGAGATCTCAGCCTGGCTTCCTCTGGCCACATAGCAGACGGCAACCTTTCCGGAATCGAGCCTGCAGACTGCAAATCCAAAGCCTCCTCCAATATCCGTCCTGAGGCTCCCGTAGTTGGGTCCGCGTACATTTACATGGCCGTCGTGTACGGAGCTGACATATTTCTTGAGGGTCCTGTAGTACTGGGCCTTGTCACCGGTCCTCTCGGCCTCATCGATGGCAGGAGCGAAGGATGAGTATAGTTCATCCCAATTGATCCCTTTCCAATCGGTAAAGGCATACTGCTCCTTCATCTTCTGGTTGGCCTTAGAGAAGGCCTGGCTCCAGGAGAGGTTGCTGTAGTTCGAGGCATATGGTGATGGGCCTTCCGGGGTGATGCCAAGGACGCGCGCCATAGCCACCTCATAGGCAGCCGCAGCCGAGTCGTTTGAAGTGAACGGCTGGCAGGCGTCCTCCAGGTCCATCCTGCAGGTCGTACAGGGAATGGCTGGTTGAGCTGTAGCTGTTAAAGAAAGGGCTATTATAAGCCCCGCAAGCAACAGGCCTATGGCAATGAGATGTCTTTTAAACATTGAGCCTGTCCAGAAGTTCTCCATATCATCA
>DATMZB010000354.1:0-2282 GCA_035560655.1 Methanotrichaceae archaeon
TCCAAATGCTTCATTGGCCTCCACATTTTGTCCCACTGCCAGCCCATGCTTTGGGCCTAGAGGTCTCCATACGCACTGATTGGCAGACCGGCGCTGCTGAGGATGCGGTCAAGTGGTTGGATTTGGTAATCTCCGCATGCAAAGTCAAGTGGCCGCAGCATATCGCCTTATGTAATATGGTCATGTTTCTTTGGTAGGCTTGTTACATAAGATGCCATCAGTGATGGCCCACCGCCTGAACATGAATGCAATGGCATAAGGTGATCAAAAATGAGCACCTTTTCCTAGGTCAAGGCGCAGGCAAGGCATACTATGGGTGGGTATGCTCCTGGCAGGGACCTGATAGGTGATGTTGAGCCCAGGCATGGCTGCTGATCTCATAGGAAGCTGCACAGCCCCAACTTAAAGAGAGACTGATCAGTCTAATAGCGGTTCGATACACCATCCAGGCTACACAGGTCTTAAGAAATTGGAATACTTCTGAGAAAAGTCTTGGGCGTGATATTCCTTCGTGCTGTCACAGAGACTCTTAAATCCTTAAAGCACTTAAGACACTGACATATAGTAGATCGCCAAAGAATGACAACGTATGGAGGGATGATATCGATGAATGCTTCAAGGAACGATCCAATCTTACTAATACCCATTGCTCTTATTGCGATGATGTCGGCGGCAGGAGCCATCGAACTGGCAGCAACAGGTACGAATTCCGTCACAGGAACTGCTTATGCTCACGGCGATTCATTCGCAACAGAAAATATGGGCACGACTACGGATTCTCTGTACTCGGGTGTATGGGCACATGCATACGTCCCAATCGAGACTGCTGGCATCAACTTCGCCAGCTCAGAGAGGACAGTACCAGCCAGAACTGAGACTAGGACTCCCACACTCGGCTCAAACAAGTACAACCTAGTGAATGCCTATGGCGAGACCACAGTGATAGCAAAGGCGTCCAAGACAGGTGTCCTGGGATCTGGAGAAGCATTCTCTGAGGCATCCGCGCTATCGTTAGCCGGCGATGCAGGAGCCACTAACCAAGGTGAAGTCAGCGGCGATGTTCAGCTCGTTGTTTACGCCACTCATTCGGGAACAGGAACGGCAGAGGCATCTGCAACAGGCTCTGCCAGCTATGATTCCATGATGTCCGCAGGCCAGGTTGATGCATCTGGTTCAGTTGACGGCTCGGTGGCACTCAATATAGAGAACAATTACGGGGGATCTGTCAAAGGCGCAGCCTGGGAAGGATCACAATCATTCGCATCCTCATCTGTCCCCAGCAGCGAAGAAATCGCATCTATGAGCTTCGAGTACCTCTCATTGACATCTGGCAGGAATGCTCTTAGTACTAAGAGTGATATTCAGGGCAATATAGCAGGCGATACAACAGCCTCAGGATTCTATGCGATTACTGGGACCCCTGGCAGGTACGGCAATATTGACTCATCAGCAAGCGGCGACCTGTCTGGAATCGCAACTACATACAAGCTCGGAGATTCAATAATCCCTGAGAAAATGCATTACTATCCATATGCTCTGGCACCTGGATTGCTAGCCACCCAGTATGCTGGCATTGCCACTAACGAGAAGGGTTCGACGGGAGACTTGCATGGAAAATTCTTGGATGAGGAAAGCCCAGCATCAGCCTTCCTGTTATCAGCGGCTTTTATTTATCCATCGGATACATCGCAGGAAAGCGACGCCTGGGCAGAGTCCATGACCTCAGCAGGAGTCACAAGGACTCTTGCAGATACTAATGAGGCCTATGGCGCTTCGTACATAGACAATGGCGCTCTTTCCGCCACGGCCAATACAGCTTCAGTTGCAGGAGGCAGCCCCATAACTCTCGCATCTGCAAGCCTCGACACAATATTCATGGGATCAGGTGCACACCTTGTAAGCCGCCTAACCGGTGCTAATCCAGCATCTACTGCAGATCTGACAATGCATTCCTATGATGAGGCCACTGACGCACCAGGGTCGTCGGGCTTGGTTGAGATAGTTGGTGCTGCTACCCCTTCCACTGGTACAGGTGACAGTGCAGCGAAAGCAACTGACCCGTCATACTCACCAACGGGAACATCCGATGATGCAACAGGCAGCTACCTGACAGCAATGAACATAGATGGAACGGCGCTACATACTAAGGATACTGCCGCAGGTTCAATGTTCACTTCGGACTCGAAGATGATAGCCTCCGATATAGACGAGATAAATATCTGGTCATGGATAGCTGGCAGTGATCCAAGAACCCATGCAGAGTCCAAGTATGGGCAGTATCC
>DATMZB010000355.1:0-3016 GCA_035560655.1 Methanotrichaceae archaeon
CTCCAGGGCGGCTTTCAGCTCATCCATCCTGATGGGCTTGGCAATATAGCCATCCATTCCAGCAGCCAGGCACTTTTCTCTGTCGCCCTCCATGGCATAGGCGGTGAGGGCAACAATATAGGGCTGATCCTCAGCCGGCCATTCCTGGCGTATAATCCTGGCTGCCTCCAGGCCATCCATCTCGGGCATCTGAACATCCATGAGGATCAGGTCGTATTTCTTCATCTTCAGGGCTTTGAGGACTTCCTTTCCGTTGGCTACGGCATCGACGCTATGCCTGAGTCTATTCAGCATGATTACAGCCATCTTCTGGTTGATGGGATTATCCTCGGCCAGCAATATGTGCATTGACCGACCAGGCACGCCCTGCTCGCAGCTCTGAGGCTTCGTCTCTATGGCTTGCGCTGATCCTGAAGCCTGTGCCAGGATGGTGAAGTGGAAGGCAGAGCCTTCGCTTAGCCTGGACTCAGCCCAGATCCTTCCTCCCATCATCTCAACCAGCTGCCGGCTTATGGCCAGGCCCAGCCCGGTTCCACCATACCTCCTGGTGATGGACGTGTCCACCTGGGAAAATGGCTGAAATATCTTGCCCAGAGAATCCTCAGGTATTCCTATGCCCGTATCTGTGACTGTGAAATGGATCTCATGGCTGCCATCCTCCATCTGACTTGCGTCGAGAGAGATTTCCACAGCTCCCTGGTCAGTGAACTTGACTGCATTGTCCAACAAGTTGACTAACACCTGGCGCAGCCTGCCACAATCGCTCACGATTGTGGTCGGGACGCGGTCGCTAACCTTGCATTTCATCTCCAGGCCTTTCTCCCTGGCTCTGGCTGCAACCAGGTCTAAAGACGACTTGATACACTCCCTGAGCGCGAAAGTCTGGAACTCAAGTTTGACCTTATCCCTCTCTATCTTGGAGATGTCCAGGATATCGTTTATAATTGCCAGCAATGCATCGCCGCTTATCTGTATGGTCTCCAGATAATCTCTCTGCTCAGGAGTCAGATCGCCATCAAGGAGCAGGCTGGTCATGCCTATGACTGCATTCATAGGTGTGCGTATCTCATGGCTCATGTTTGCCAGGAACCTTGACTTGGCCTCGGCAGCTTCCAGGGCCAAGTCCTTGGCCTTCTTCAGCTCCTCCTCCCTGAGCGTGCGCTCTGTGATATCGTGCACCACTCCCCGAAATCCCCTGATCCTCCCCTCGTCGTCCCTGACGGCGATGGAGACGATCTCGCAGAGCAGCTCTGTGCCGTCTTTTCTCTTCATCCTGTAGGTTCGGGGCATTGGCGGCAGCCCAGAAGCGACGGCGGCCAAGGCCTCAATTGCACGCTCGATCTCATCTTCATCTGCCAGAAGCTCGGCCGCAGATATCCCAGCTTCAAACTCCTCTTTTGTATATCCGAATGTCTCGAATGCGGCCTTATTGGCATAGGTTATTCTTAGATCAAGCTCCACCTCATAGATGATATCCGGCAGAAGCTCAGCCATATCCCTGAACCTGGCCTCGCTCTCACGCATCCTATCCTCGGCCTTTATCCTGGATATGACCCCGCCCACACCTGCAGCAATGATTTCCAGTGCACTTCTGGTCACTTGAGGGATCTCTTCATAGGAGCGAGAGGCAAGATAGAAGGCGGCTATGACCTGCCCGTTATGCTTCACTGGAATTATTGCTATGGAATGGAGGCTTCCACCTCTTGAGGTCACGTCCTGTGAAGCCTCGATCTCAATATGACTCATATAGATCGGGCTTCCTCTCTTGATCTGGTCTGCCATCTGCAAACCCGCTCTGATGTAAGAGCGTTCTTCAATTAATGCAGGAGAGAGTCCCCTGTGAGCTACCAGATTCAGCCCACCATCTTTCTCATTTATGAGATAGACTCCACCGAGATCTATGCCGTCTATTTTCAGGGCTGTATCCATCACCAGGTTAAGAGACTCATTCAGGTCCTCAGATGAGCTGAGTGCAGCGCCCATATCACGCTGAATTGTTAAAAGCTCTTCAGCCTTCGTTCGTTCTGTGATCTCACTCTGAAGCTCTTCATTTAGCAGAGTAAGCTCAGCCGTCCTCTCCTGCACACGCACCTCCAGCTGGCTATGTGCCAATCTGAGCTCCTCTCTGCTCTCCATCAATGCCTGCATTGATTCTAACCTGGATATGGCTATGCCGAGCTGCAGCGCTGCCACCTCCAGGGTCTCCACAAGGTCAAGCGGCACCATATTCTCTTTTGGATCGGAGAGATATGTCAGACCTGTTATGTGGTCATTGATGCGGATGGGTATCACGGCCACAGATTCATAGTCGGCCCGATTGTATGCATCGAGCATCTGCCCCTTCGATTCCTCTGAGGCCGTGGCCAGAAAGCCGGTTGTGCCATTTGTATAGAACGATCCGCCCCTGGTATAGAACGGAAGATCCGGGCTGGTCTCACCTTTTATGATTTTTTTGCAGATGATGTCCTGAGAATTGGCTAAATTGGCTGATAAAGGCCTGCCCGGGTCGCAGAAGCTCTGACTAAAGCCCTCACAGGCCTGGTAAGATATATTGCCCTCTTTATCCAGGAACTGAATACCCACGGATGCGCAGTTGCTGAATCTCTTTATGTAATTGACGCACTTCATCAGCATCGGCTCTGGATCAACATAGATGTTTGCGATTTTCAGGATATCGCTGGTGACCTGGATTGCCCTTTCAGCATTTTTGCGCTTGGTTATGTCCATGCTGGTGCCGATCATGCGCACAGCATGGCGCTTCTCCCCCACTCCCTGGAAATAAGCCTGGCCCTTGGCGGCTATCCAGTGGATCGAGCCATCAGGCAGTGCTGTCCTGAACTCAGCCTCGTAAATGCCGTTTGATCTGGGATCAAGAGCTGACATCCATAGCCGGCTGATAAGCTTTCGATCCTCCTGGTAAACCAGTTCAATGCTCTTATCCACGTTCATGGGCTGGCTTGAGGGCAGCCCGAAAATACGCGCGACCTGATGGTCAAAGAAGATCTCGCCGCTTTCC
>DATMZB010000356.1:0-2313 GCA_035560655.1 Methanotrichaceae archaeon
ATATAAAGAGATTTGCTATTTTAGCAATATTGACAGCTGCTCTTATTGCCCCAATTTACCAGCCTGCAATGGCTGAGGGAAGTGGCAATGATGCCAGTGCAGCAGTCATTGAAAATGGTGGATCGAGGGCTGGATATACGGCCAGCGATGCTATGACCCCTGTTGCAGCCTTCGAAAAAGGGCTCAGGTATAAAGCTGGCACTTATGATGTGATCGTCTTAAACGGGTCCTACAAAGAGATGGGTCGGCAGTATGGCGCCCTGATGAAAGATGAGCTCCAGTCGGCCTATGGGATCATCACGAACAGTACCAGCAAACGTGGATACGCCATTGAGCAAATCCGCGATATGGGGCATAAAGCATGTGCGTACCAGCCCGAGAGAATGAAGGCGATCTATGCCGGTATGGCAGAGACATCCGGGCTCACCAAAGAAGATGCCCAAGCCCTGTACTACGGCGCGGTCTTTTACATCATGCTCCCAAATACCACTGAGACATCATGCTCATTCCTTGCAGCCTGGGGGAACTACACGCCTGACGGCGCTCTCGTCGTTTCCCGCAACTGGGATCTTCCAGACCTCCTCTCAGTCTTTGATCCTTATTATGTTCTTGTCATCTACAATCCAGATGATGGGAGCAATAGCGTTGCTACGTTCGGCCCAGCGGGCATTCGACCCGAGACATTGATGAACAGCGCCGGTCTCTTCATTGCAGATAACAACGATGGAGGATCTGGAGGCAGCCTTGCTTTTGATGACCGACCAGAGCTCATATCTCAGTTCTTCAGGTTCATGCTGGATTACTCCACATTGGAGCAGCTCAATGCAGGCATCATGTCCACGCGGCCGGACTGCCCCTGGATTGTAAATGTAGCAGGACCTGAGAAGGCCTATTCCTATGAAGAGAACGCATACGACCTCAAGCGAAGAGAAGGTCCTGGCATAATTGCAGCCACAAACCACTTCATAGATCCGACCTGGCACCTCGAATATGCTCCTGACTCAAACTCTGTGGCCCGGCTTGCCAACCTCCAAAACCTGTCAAGGCAGGAGATGGGACATATAGATCCAGCAAATATGATGAAGATCCGCGATGTCCTGGTGCAGGATGGCGGAGCGACGTTCGAACATTACGAGATGGGCGGGATGAAATACTCCACTGATCACCAGGTGGTCTTTGTTCCAAGTACCCTGGCTCTCTGGATCAAGACTCTGGAAAGGGCATGGCAGGAAGTAGACTTAAAGCCTCTCTTTGGCTGAGGTATCCCTCGGCCTTTCATTTTTCTGTACTGTTGCATTAAGGGGTGTCGCAGCAAAGTTGATGGTTGAAGGATAGTGATTTCTGGTATCACCACCCCCCAATAAAACAGAACCGCCTGCCTTAATTCAGGTGTCTTTTGAGCACATTCTGGTAGAGCTTCCTGACGTTCTCCTCAGTCTTTGAGACATCCGGGAATCCATTATACTTCATGGCAGTCTCCACATCCTGGGCCAGGTTCAGCTTATACTGGCTCTTGGAGTAGAACCAGCCATTCTTGGCGTAGTACCTGGATAGATACTCCTGCTCTGTCTGGCCTGGTGTCGGAGTGAACATGCCGTGCTTGATTCCAAGCTCTGCTACCTCCATCATGGTTGTGTAGCCTGACCTGCTTATGAGGAACTTCGCCCGGTTCATGAGCTCTATCTTCTCCTCTGTGGACACGAATGCCTCAACCCTGGTGTGAGGATCTGGCCTATTCTTGAACTCATTTTGAGGGCTTCCAAGGAGGACCACCTTCTCTCCTGGCAGGTCCTGTACCTGCTTTAGGACTATCTCTTCCAGCTTTGTCCTCTGAGGCTCAGGGCCTGAGACTATGAACAGAAAGTCCAGGTCCTTATCGACCTTCATCCTGTAGGTGCTGGTGAGTATGCCTGAATAGTAGGTCCTGTCCAGGGTCCTGCTGATGCTGGACCGGCACAGCTTCCCGCTGAGGTTTGTCCCGTTTGGGCTGACCTTCGGGCTGTCGTCGGGCACTATCACGCCTGTGTACATCTTGTGAAAGAAGCTGTTGACGTACAGGGTGCCTGCCTCAAATGGGTAAAGGTAATTCGGCAGGCTGAAGCGGAGCTGATGAGTAATGAAGTAGCAGGGAAGATCCCTGGTGAAGACGCCGAGCCTGTTATCGCTTATGATCAGGTCGTACTTGTTTTCAGATAACATGGCATTCAGCCGTTTCCTCTCCACTGCCATATCTCTCATGAGAATTGGGAGGTAGGCTGTGAACTTTGGCAGGAAGAACCTGGTTGAGCTGTATGGGACGGTGTAGTCCTTGAA
>DATMZB010000357.1:0-3873 GCA_035560655.1 Methanotrichaceae archaeon
GCTATTCCCTGGGCATAGTCTCCAACGGCCAGAGGGTATTCTCTGAGCTGGAGCTCAAATACCTGGGCTTGTATAAACACTTCCATCTGGTGATATTCTCCTCAGATCTCGGATACAAGAAGCCCGATCCCAGGATATTCCTGGCTGCAACACAGAAGCTCGGGCTGAAGCCCGAAGAAGTGATGTACATAGGGGATTCATTCGAGAACGATATCATACCATCCATAAAGCTTGGCATGAAGGCGATGCATATAGAGGAGGCATGGAGGTTCTTCAAGACCATCTGATCCAGCAGTTTTCCTTCCATTAATGTCTTAATCGATATGCCTTCTCAGCCCCGCCAGCTTGGGAAAGGCCATGACCTCCCCTTCCACCTCTATGACAGGTGCCAGCTCTCCAGTATTTATCCTCTTAAGTATGGGCGATAAAAAATCTCTGCCCTCGACATGGTTTATGGTCACTCCCTGGCACAGCGGATTGAATGCAGGCGTTATCACCAGGTCCTTTCCTCCAAGAACCTTCTGTCCATAAAGGAAGCACGGCAGCCTCTCCATCTCTATCTCTATCACCGGATGCTCATGCCCCATGATAAGGGTGTCATGATCATCCAATGACTCATTTCCATGTGCAAAGGTGAAGCCCTCGATATCGTGCCTGTCCTGAGCCTCAGGGAACAGCTTGGCAAGCATCGTATCGTGAGAGCCCTTCAGCAGCACCACCTGGCATTTTTTCCTCAGCAGCCTCATGACCCTGGCAAACTTATCCCTGACCCTCCTGTCGGCTCTATCGAAGGAGTGGAATATATCCCCGTTGAGGATAAACGTCCTGGGCTCAAACTTTTCCACAACTGCCTTCAGCCTTCCAAGAAGCAGCTCTTCCTCTTTCAGAGGAAAGGCAAGGCCCTGGCGCCGGAGCTCGTCCTCCATGCCTATGTGAAGGTCAGAGGCAACGCACACATCAGCCTCCTTGATATAGAGGCAGTTGTTGTAGAACCCGAATTTTTCGACGTAATCCATATCAGACTATGTCTCCCTCTTCCATCAGCTCATCCTGATCGTCCTCAGGCATCTCCTGCCCCGAGGCTGGCTTTACAATGGATGGCTTTGCAGATCCTGATATTTCGCCGGCAGGCGCGAACATGTCCAGGCCTCCTGCCTCTGGTGCTCTTTCCACGCCAGCGCTGTATCCAATCTTATCCATGACCCTCTTATGGAACTCCTTTAGCAATGCCAGCTTGTCCTGGGCAAAGACGACATCGCTGGCCATAATGGATGCTATGCCAAAGGCCATCGGGCTAGGAGAGTCGGCCATCTTCTGGACCACCTCTATCTCGCCCGAGTGTATGGCCTGCAGGATCTCCTTGATGTTCTCCACCTCAAATTTATCCTCTATAATCTCCCTGTAGCTCTCTTTGAGAACTGCAAAGTGGTCGAGCTTCTTGGCATAATAGATCAGCATATCTGCGCTGACCTGCTGTCTGCGGGCGCTCTTCCTCTTGCCCATGTAGTTCCGGAGAATCATGAAGGACCTGCAGGCGTTCACCCGAAAGAGGCTCTTGAGCAGGTGGGTGTTCTCAACTGCCTTCTCCAGGATCTCCTCGCAGTTGTCCTCGTTTATATCAGATAGAATCTTTGTTATGTCGACATCTTTGTCCTTGGGAACTGAGATCATAAATCCAGAGTCGGTGATGGAGACCAGGACGTTGCTGGAGTTCTCTCTGGAGATCATGTAGGCGATCATCCTTGAGAAGCCGTCATTGAATTTTACTCCGTAATTGGTGAGGAAGTAAAAGAGCCTCTTTCCTGACTCCAGGTCCTGCTCCTCCTCTATCACCATCCTCCAGTCTGTTGGCACTGAGTCCTCGCCCAGGTATCCTATCTGGTGCTCGAAGATCTCATAGATCGACCTGGCGCTGTTCTCGTCTATGGGATATGCCCTGGTAAGCCAGCGTATGATCTCCTTCTTGGTTGAGGTCTTCATCTTCCAGATCATATCGCTCTTGAACCTGAGGGTGTTCACTCCAAGGCCAAATGAGAGAGGCAGCTTCTCGGAGATCCAGACTGGAATGTTGGGCTTCTCTGTAGTGGCGTCGGAATAGATGTTCCCTCCACGGCGGTAGCAGAACCTGAAGGATTTGCCGCCTATCACAAAGACATCGCCCTTGTTCAGCTTCTCCATGTATTTTTCATCTAAATTGCCTACCCATCTTCCATCCCGGGTCAGGACGTCGCATGAGAACTGGTCCGGGATCATGCCTGTGTTCATGAAGTAGATCATCCTGCCGTTTCTGCCCCGCTTGCCTATTGTGTTGCTTGCCTCTTCATACCAGATCTTTGAGTAGATGTGCCTCTCAGTCAGGCCTGCATACTTGCCTGAGAGGTAGTTCACTACGCTCATGAAGTCGTCATCCATGAGGTCGCGGTAGCAGTATGATCTCTTGACCAAGTCCTTTACCTGATCTAGATCCCAGGGACGCTCCAGGGCCATGCCGAAGATGTGCTGGCATAAGGCGTCCAGGCAGTTGGTGGGAATGTGGATGTTGTCTACAAACCCTGACCTGCCTTTCTCAAGCATCACGGCGCACTCCATGAGCTCATCCCTGTCCAGGACGATTATCCTGCCCTTGACCACCTGGTCCAGGTTGTGGCCGGCCCTTCCAATCCTCTGAAGGAGAGCCGCCACTGACTTTGGCGAGCCTATCTGGAGGACCAGGTCTATGTGGGGCATATCAATTCCAAGCTCAAGAGATGTGGATGATGCCACCACCTTAAGTGTTCCTGACTTGAGCCTGTTCTCTGTCTCAAGCCTGCCCTCCTTGCCCATGGAGCCGTGGTGGCAGCCTGAGTTATCCTGGTTGTAAAACTCCGGGTACCTCATCCTCAGGTTAAATAGCACCCTCTCTGCCCCGTTCCTGGTGTTTGTAAACACCAGAGTATTATTATGCTCCTGGATGTGCTCGTGGATGATCTGGTAGAGCCTGTCTGAGAGCTCTCTTGATGTGGTGAATATGAGATCGGGCACCGGACAGAGGAGCTTTAGGTCGAACTGCCTTGAGAACCTGGTATCAACGATCTCGACCTTCCTGCCGTTTCCTGCCAGGAATTTGGCTATATCCTCTAAGGGCTCTATAGTTGCAGAGCACCCTATCCTTGCAAAGCTGCCCTCATCAGGGTCTGCCTGCGGGTCGAACTCAGCCTTCAACTGCTCCAGCCTCTCAAGGCTAAGCGATAGGTGGACTCCCCTCTTGGACCCTGCCAGTGAATGGATCTCATCTATGATGACCCAGCGGACTGTCCTCAGCTTCTCTCTGAACCTTGGCGAGTTTAAGAGAATACCCAGGGACTCAGGAGTTGTGTTGAGGATGTGAGGCGTCTTTTTAAGCATCTTGGCCTTGTCCCTGGCCGCCACATCTCCGTGCCTTATGGCATGCAGGATCTCCTGTGTCACCAGGCCCTTCTCCCGGGCCAGAGATTGGATCTCAGAGAGCGGTCGCTCCAGGTTCTTTTGAATATCGTTGGCCAGGGACTTTAGAGGCGAGATATAGAGGCAGTAGACGCTGTTCTCCAGGCCTTCTTCCGTGGAGAGGATGAAGAGCTTGTTTATTATGGATATGAAGGCCGAGAGGGTCTTTCCAGAGCCCGTGGGGGAGCATATCAGGACGTTCTTCTCCTCCTGTATCAGAGGTATGGCCAGCCTCTGTGGAGGAGTGAACAGATCAGAATACTTTGAGAACGACCCCGTCCACCAATCTCTGACTATCTCATCGAATAAGTCCAGGATCTCCCGGTCTTTGAGACCCTGGCTCTCTATATGGTCGACCATAATTGAGCTGTGCGGTTTGCTGGCCAGGACTTAGAGATTGTGGTTGTATAT
>DATMZB010000358.1:0-3071 GCA_035560655.1 Methanotrichaceae archaeon
CAGTTATATCTTCATCTATGCAGGCGACTCGATAGAGATCTCCGTGCTCGTTGCGTATAGGAAAAACACGGCTCTGGACCCAGCGCAAAGATCCATCAGGCCGGACTATCCTGAACTCCTCGGGCTTCTCCTCAGGCCAGACGCCAGCTGATCTCTGCTCTAATCCGGCCACCACAGTCGCTCTGTCTTCATCTACTATGGAATCCATCCAAGAGCGGGGTTGCTCGTATAAGCTCCTGCAAGACCGCCCCCATATATCTTCATAGGCAGGGCTGACATAGATCACTTCATTCCAGTCAGGGGAGAATATCCAGAAGACTTCGTGGATATTCTCAGCCAGCTGGCGGAACATCTCCTCTCTTTCCTTAAGAGATTCATCTGCCATCTTAAGCTTCCTGCAAGGCCTCATCCAGGATCAAGGCGCCCTCTATTCGCCAATTTCCCAAACACCCTCCTGAAGTGATATTGCGAGGCTCAGTGGTTCGGGCATGCTTCTTCGTCAGGTCAGTCGACCGCCCTGACATTCCTCAATTTTTGCAAATAGATAATGATGAAATGGCTCCGTATATCTAGCTATCCATTATTATCCACATATGGCTAACTAAGATTGCGCCAAACAAACTCAAGGCCAAAATGCATTATCCAAAACGGAAGCATCTGAGCTGGCCATATTCCATCGAATGATTCCCTTCCTGCTGCTCAGCTTTTCGTGCCATCCAGGGCAGGCTTTAGCCTTTCAAGAAGCTCGCAGGCCTTGCAGAGATCTTTTATGCATGGCTCTCCGCAGACCCTGCATTCCTTAAGGTCTATCTGGGGATACCTGCCTGCCAGTGGATCAGATATGGCCTCAAACCCCCTCAGCAGGGAATGCTTGGTTCCAGGAAACCTCTTCTCAAGGCCGTTTAGCATATCCCTGACATCCGATCTGAATGACAGGCTGGCATAAGGACACTCAGCCATCTTCACATAAAAGCCCTGGACCATACAGTAAAGCGCCACCTCTCTCTCTGGAATGTCTTTGATGGGCTTGATCCTTGGCACCAGCCCCTTCTGCACCCTCCTGGGCGCAAACCTTGCCAGGCGCTCTATGTCGGCCTTGAGGTAGTTCATGGCTATGGACTGGGCCTCGTCGTCCAGGTCGTGGCCTGTAGCCACCTTGGTTGCACCAAGCTCCTTGGCTGTGCGGTTTAAGAGCGTCTTACGAAAGACACCGCAAAAGGTACATGGGGCTTCCTTTCTGCCGACCACTATCTCATCAAGGTCCAGGCCCAGTTTGTCTTTAAATGAGACCACCACATGTCTTATCCCAAGATCAGCCGTGATCTTCCTGGCCGACCTTATGGTATCCTCCCGATATCCCTTTATGCCCTCATCTATGGTTATGGCGACGAGCTCCACATCATCCTGAGATAAGATTTTGTTCAGGATATGGAGCAGGGCTGTGCTGTCCTTTCCTCCGCTCAAGGCCACAGCTATAAGGTCACCCTTCTCGATCATATGGCCCTTATGCATGGCCTCCTCGACCTTTTGCTCAAAGCTCTCTGTAAAATGCCTCTGGCAGAGGTGGGTGCCAGAGTACCTCTGGGATATGATGGCGCTGTCGTCGCATCTGGAGCACTTCATTCCGGCCTCACAATCTAGGGATGCTTGAAATGGCTTATAGGATTTAAATGATGCTTTTGCGGAGAAGCTCCCCTTTAAGAGAATGAGAATATATAATTAGCCAGAAAATCCAAGCCAAGGTCCGGAGTCGAACCGGATTGGTATTGCTCTGCAGGCAATTGCGTGGCCGTTCCGCCACCTTGGCCCTTTGCAGCGGACTGAACCACATCCTGGTTTATTCAGCCAGCACCGAAGATCTGAGATATTCAGGCTATATAAGCCTTGCCCTGCACCGAGCCAACTCAAGCAAGAAAAAATTGAGCCTGGGGCACATGCCACCTCCCATTCCGTGATCCATAGGTTATCCAAGGCCGGACCGCAGTCCAAGGCTACGTTGGAATACAAGCCTCATCTATCCCATCCGCTGCCTGTCGCCGCTTGAGGCTGCATCCAGTAGGGATATAGCCTTGGAGACCTGGCCATGGCTGCAAGAGCCCTCATTCAGCAAGTGAACATTCACATGGGCAAGGAAGATAATTTCGTCTTTCCCTTAATCCAGGACATGTCCTTTGGCCCGGACCACGGCATGGATGTGATGAAGAATCAGAATATATTCCTCAATTAGAACTTTGGGATGGCTTGCCCGTGCAGGCTCAGGGATTTGCAGGCCATCTCCATAAACCAGTAATGGCCACAGGGCGCGCCTAGGTCTGATGCTAAGAGATCGCAATCACTCATTGGTTAGTTGCTCATAGGCCAAATCACTCGCGATAGCCCAGCTTTTTTGCCTGTTCCATTGCCGCCTCTGCCTCGACATACCTGTGTATGGCCTTGAAGGCAGCGGACTTCATGGCCCATACTTTTGCATTCCTGGAGTTCAGCTCTGCAGCCTGATCAAAGCACTTGATGGACTCGGCGCCCTTGCCCATAAGATACAGTGCCTTGCCTTTATTTATCCAGGCATCTTCGTTCTTAGGGTCCTGCTTCAGGGTCTTATTGTAATGCTTAACGGCATCTTCATACCTGCCCTGGCGCCGGAGAGCATCGGCCTTCCAGTTCCATATCCATGGAGCGCTTTTTAGGACCATATCAGGCGCCATATCATAGGTCTCTGCTGCCTGTTCATATCTTCCCAGGCTTATGAGGGCGCTGATCTTATCATCCCAGGCATCGGCGTTCTTGGCGCTCTGATCTATGAGCCTGTCACAGCACTGTATCTTGCCAGTCCAGGCATCTTCATTTCTGGGATCCAGATCTATGACCTTCTCATAGCATCTCATGGCATCCAGATATTTATGCTGATAATACAGCGCTCTGCCCTTGAATACCCAGGCCTCTACATCTTTGGGCTCTTTCTGTATGACTCTGTTGAGGTTTTTAATGGCTTCTTCGTACTTGCCGCTGGCAAAGAGATACTTTCCCTGCTTCAAAGCGTCGCTATTTCCCATGTATACCTCATGAATGGGATT
>DATMZB010000359.1:0-7321 GCA_035560655.1 Methanotrichaceae archaeon
CTTTAAGACCTGGTGCTGGCAATCGGGCTCATATGACCCCTTTGGTGCTTGGAATGCCTGTTCCCTCCATCCTGACAGCCTCACGCAGCGCCAGGCCCAGTGCCTTGAAGATGCTCTCTGCCTTGTGATGATCGTTCTGGCCATAGAATCTTATATGCAAAGTCATCCTGGCCTCATTTGCCATCTGCTCTAAAAAGACCAGCACATTCTGGGACTCGAGGTCGCCAACCGTGTCTCCTTCGAATCGGCCATGAACCACCAGGTAAGCCCTTCCGCTGAAGTCCAAAGCGACCTCGGAGAGCGCTTCGTCCATGGGAACAGCTCCAAATCCATACCTGTGAATGCCGCTCTTATCTCCCAGGGACTGATCCAGCGCCCTGCCCATTGCGCCACCCAGTGCCAGAGTGCGGTGATATGTGCTGCCATCTGCCCTGGCCTCTATATCCATGAGGCTGGTCCTGGCCAGAGAGTTGATCATATGATCCAAAAAGCCTGATCCACTGTTCAGGTTCGCTTTTCCAGAGCCATCCAGGTCCAGAGATACGGAAGCTTCAGCCCCATGAACATTATTGATTGCTTTTCCAGGCCTCAATATCATCACCTCATATCTAGATCTTGCCCAGTGCCTTCAAAGCCGCCCCGAAGTCAAGCTTGCCAGTATATATGGCCGTCCCAACAACTGCACCTGCGGCGCCTGCATCTCTCAGTGATAGTATGTCCTCGATTGTGGTCACCCCGCCCGCCACAACAACAGGTATTCCCACAGACTCAATGAGCTGCCTGGCAGGGGCGATGTTCACGCCTCGTTGCTGTCCCTCGATGTCTATATTGGTGAAAAGGATGGCACCTGCACCCATCTTCTCAAAGAGCTGTCCCAGGCCTGTAGCCTTCTCATTTAAGACTCTCTGCCAGCCCTCTGTGGTGACAAGCCCGCGCTTCACATCCAGAGCCACCATGATCTTCTCAGAGCCATGCCTGGCAGATAGCTTTTTCACCATCTCCGGATCTTTCAGGGCTGCCGTGCCTATCATCACCCTGTCTATGCCCAGTCCTAAAAGCTCATCCACGTCCATCTCGGTCCTGATTCCGCCGCCTACCTGGATGAATACGTCCAGATTGCTGACTATCTCCTTGAGTATTGAGGCATTTATTCTGACTCCTTCTATGGCACCGTCCAGGTCGATTACATGGAGCACTTTGGACCCAAGGTCTATCCATCTCCTGGCCTGTGAGAGGGGGTCGTCAAGCTTTACCACCTCGCTTCCTGGAACGCCGCCTACGAGCTGGACGCATTTGCCGCCGCGGAGATCGACAGCAGGAAAGAGATCGAAACTCATAAGCGAGGGTTATGAGGCCTTCCTTTAAAAGTATCTATCCCCTCTCTTGCCAATGGCAAGGATTTGTGGATCAGATCATCATGAGCCCGCATGGGTTGAGGTGAGGGCCAGAGGAGCCAGGATCTGAAACGGCCTCCTCCAGCAGTTGAAACATGGTTTGAGTCAAACAACGACCGAGATGACCTTGGCAAGCCTTCTCATGCCCTCTTCTATCTTCTCCTCATCCGAGTTTGAGAAGTTCAGGCGCATGGTATTGTCCCCGCTCCCGTCTGCAAAGAACGCCTGGCCTGGCACAAAGGCCACCTTCTCCTTTATGGCCCTGTGGAACAGGTTCAGTGTCGAGACGCCCTCAGGCATTGTCAGCCACAGGAACATGCCGCCCTCGGGCCTTGTGTACATTACATCACCAGGGAAAAGGTCCTCTATCATCTTAACCATCAGGTCCCTCTGCCTCCCGTAGGCGGCCCTTATCCTGGATATGTGCTGATCAATATCGTTGTCCAGCAGGTACTGGTGCACCACTCTCTGTATCAGACAGCTTGAGTGGAGATCAGAGGCCTGCTTGGCAACTATTGCCTTCTCCATGATCTCTGGACTTGCGACCATCCAGCCCAGCCTGACTCCAGGGGAATTAATCTTTGAAAAGGTTCCAAGGAGGACTCCTCCGTCTCCCAGAAGGCTCTTCATGGATGGTAAAGATCGTCCTCTAAACCTCAGCTCTCCATATGGGTCATCCTCTATGAAGACGGTATCATGACCTTCCAGTGCCTCTGCCACCTCATGCCTCCTGTCCATTGAGTAGGTGATGCCTGTGGGGTTCTGGAAGGTTGGCACAGAGTAGAAGATCTTGGGGTGATGCTCATGCAAAGCCTCCTTCAGCTCAGGGATGTCCACTCCTTCCTCGTGCAATGTCAGGGATCGGAACACAGGCTGGAAAAGCCCAAATGACTGGAGCGCAGCCAGGTAGGTAGGCCTCTCAACAAGGACGCTGTCGCCCCGGTCCAGGAAGGCCTTGGCCAGGAGGTCTAGGCCCTGCTGGGAGCCATTGGTTATCAGTATATCATCAGGGTCCACATTCAGGCCTGATCTCGCATATCTTCCTGCAATATGTTCCCTCAAGGGGAGATAGCCTTCAGTGGTGCTGTACTGGAGAGCAGCTTCTCCGCACTCGCTCAGAACTTTCTGAGCGGCCTGTGCCATCTCCTGTACTGGAAAGAGCCTTGCATTTGGAAGGCCGCCTGCAAAGGAGATAATGCTTGGGTCTTCTGTGACCTTGAGTATCTCTCTTATGAACGATTTATGCACTGATTGCATCCTGTCTGCGAATTTGCCGCTCATTTTTGAACTTCCCTGAGGGAATTTTTCCTTTTCAAATATATTCATCCTTTCATTTCAGCAAGGCCCCGGTCAGGTAGGGAGGCCTTGATTAGAGAGAACTGGGCAGGCCACTTTATGGGCCTGCACCAAAGCCTACCTTTTCTGGTACCTGAGATTGAGCCCCGACTCGGTCCAGTCGAGCACTGGGAATGATTTCCGCCTGCTCTCCTGGGTCTGCAGGGCATGTACCACCATGGGCACTGTGATTGTGGCGTCTGCAAAGACCTGGACCTTCTTTGCCTCCTTGGAGACCTTGCCCCAGGAGACCGCCTCCTCGAAGGTGCAGCCTGAAAGGCCTCCGAAGTGGGGAGTATCTGTGGTATACTGTATTGCGTAGTTGTGGCCGCCAGAGTAGTTGCCTATGAGCTCTGCTATGACCTCTGTCTGCTGTATGAAGTTCTTGGGCACGCCTCCGCCAATATATACCACGCCGGTCTGGGACGACTTCTCCACCATCTGGGTGATTTCATCCACGTCCTTGATCTGGTCTATGAGGACCCGGTTCCCGTCGCGATAGGCCATAACCATTCCTATGCCGTATGAGCTGTCGCCAAGCGCCGGTACGAATATGGGCACTCCTGCCCTGCTGGCTGCGCCAAGTATTGTGGTGGGAGGCAGGGTGCTGCCCAGCATCGACATGAACTCGCGTGATGAGTACGTCTTTGAGGAGTCCAGCTTCTTGACGAAGTCAGAGATGTAGTTATCAGCCTTATGGAGCTCTACCTCTGAGACGAAGACATCGTAGATCCTGTCTATCTTGCACTCCTTTAGATAGGCATCATCAGCACAGGCGCTTCCCCGGTAGTGGACGATTCCCAGGCCCTCGCACAGGTCGTGGAAGAGGTTGGCCCCGGTGCTGACAAGGCAGTCTACCATCCTGTGGGAGATCAGGTAGGAGATCATCTCGCCTAAGCCCGCGGGCACCATGGCACCTGCAAGGCCCAGGAAGATGGTTATCTCCTCGTCGAGCATATTCTCCCAGGCCTTCAGAGACTGACCCAGCTGGCCCCCTTGGAAGCCCATCCTGCCCATATCGCTGACCAGATCTGCCACGCTCCGATCAGATACATCCAGGGTGGTTCTGCGCTTCTCACTGTTACAGATACCGTGATCGTGATTCATCTTTCTCCATCTCCGGAGTCTTCCTGGGCCAAAGTCCCTGTGGGGTCTTAAAGATATCTTCAGGCCCGCTCCTAAAGAATTGGCTCGCGTGAAGGTTTATATACCACAAAATACTCTACAACCAAATTCGTTAAATCAGGCTGATCTCTGTGGGAGGCGATGGGTGGCATGTGCATTATTAAATATTTCAACAAGTTGTATATTGAGGATGATGAGGGCAACGAAGATTTCTCTAGGAGACGTCGCGAGGTCTGATCCCATGTGGACTATAGAGGACTCTATTAAGCTGTATGGGATTGAGAACTGGGGTAATGACTACTTTTCTGTAAATGATAAAGGTAATGTCATAGTTATTCCTAACAGAGATAAGTGCCAGTGCATAGATATAATGAATATAATAGACCTGATAGAGGAGGCCAAGGATGTGGAGTTCCCGGTTCTTCTGCGGTTTCCCCAGATCCTGGAGGACAGGATCAATGAGATCAACGGCTCCTTTCAGGCCTCTATTGATGAGTTCTGCTACAAGGGCAGGTACCAGCCCATCTTTCCCATGAAGGTCAACCAGAGAAAAGAGGTGATAGAGTACATCCTGAAGTACGGCCAAAAGTACAACATCGGCCTGGAGGTTGGGACCAAGGCAGAGCTTCTGGCCGCTCTATCTCTGGGTCTGCCCAAAGATGCCCTCCTAGTCTGCAATGGCTATAAGGATGAGGACTACCTCAAGCTGGCTCTCTCAATCCACAAGGTGAACAATATCATCATAGTGGTGGATCTATTCGAGGAGATCCACGACATACTCAGGTATGCCGAGGAGATGGGGGTCAAGCCGAGGCTTGGCATGAGAGTCAAGCTCTTTGCCCGGGGCTCAGGCAGGTGGATAGAGTCTGGAGGAGCGTCTGCCAAGTTCGGGCTGTCCACAAACGAGGCTTTAGAGCTCATGAGGATCCTTCGTGAAAAGCAGCTCATAGACAGCCTGAAGATGATTCACTTCCACATAGGCTCTCAGATAACCGATATAAGGACCATAAAGACTGCCGTGACAGAGGCTGCCAGGATCTATGCCAAGGCCAGAAAGGTCGCCGATATACAGTACCTGAACGTGGGAGGCGGGCTGTCAGTGGATTACAACGGCTCCAACACTGCCACACCCTCAAGCGCCAACTACAGCCTCAGAGAGTATTCAAATGACGTGGTATACAACATCCAGAAGATCTGCGATGAAGAAAACGTGCCCTATCCCACAATAGTCTCTGAGAGCGGCAGGGCCACCGCTGCCTACCACAGCATGCTCATATTCAAGATAATAGGCAGAAAGAACTCCAAAGAGGCTTTCCTTAAGCCCCCTGCAGAGGACGACTCCATACAGGTGGAGGACCTCTACTGCGCCTTTAAGGAGATCAATGAGGACAACTACAAAGAGCACTACCATGATGCCCTCCAGTACAGAGATGAACTCTACGACGCGTTCAACCTGGGAAATATCGGCCTTGAGGAGAGGGCCAAGGGAGAGACCCTCTTCTGGATGGTCTGCAATAAGGCTGCAGGACTTGCCAGGCGGGCCGGAGACGAGTCCGAGGAGTTCCAGGAGCTTCAAAAGCTCGTCAGCCAGAAGTACATAGGCAACTTTTCTCTATTCCAGTCTGTGCCGGATATGTGGGGCGTGGAGCAGATCTTCCCTGTGCTGCCCATTCATCGGCTGGGGGAGATGCCCTGCGAGCACGGGACGATCGTGGACCTGACCTGCGACTCGGACGGAGAGATAAAGAAGTACCAGGGCGACAGCGAGGGCCGGGAGTTTCTGGAGATTCACAAGCTCATAGAGAACGAGGACTACTACATTGGAATATTCCTCTTAGGCGCCTACCAGGACACGCTTGGCGACTTCCACAACCTCATAGGAAGCCCAAACGAGGTCCACATCATGGTTGAAGGAAACAAGTACAGGGTCTGCCAGAAGGTTGAGGGAGATACCTGCAAGAAGCTCCTGGACTTCTTCAACTATGATACCAAGGACTACATCTGGGAGATAATGGACCGCTGCGTTGAGAGGGAGGAGTGCATAGACAAGGAGGAGCTGGACCAGATTGAGGCTCAGCTTAATAAGGCGCTCAAGGGATATACCTACTTCATAAGGCTGAACGGGCATACAAAGATCAAGTAACGCATTCGAGCGCCAAATTTTGCTGCGCTCGACTCTCTTCAGTCTGCCCTCGGGCCGGATGCCAGAGGGCAGGCTGCGATCTACTTCTGGAGGCAGGCCAGCTGGTAGATCTCATCAGGATCGCAGAAGAGTGACTTGACATCCCTAAAGCCGTGGCAGGTCCCAATCTGCCTCAAAGTGGTAAGGGATTCAGGGAAATCGGAGCTGTAGACGTGTCCGGAGATGGCCTCCTTCTCTTCATCAGAGAGGGCATTCCATTTACATATGCAGACATTCCGCCAGCGTCTGCAAAACTCATCTCTGTCCTCTCCATCTCTCATTGTGGGTTCAAATGCCATAAGGCAGCCATCCGGCTTAAGGATCTGGCAGCACCTGGTTATGAAGTGATCTTTCTGCAAAAGAGAGAGGTGGTGCATGGAGAGCCCTATCCAGATAAGGTCAAATCTGTCCATATCCCCATCTAGCAGAGCATAGAAATCGCCATTTACAAATGATTTGCTGCAGGGCCTCTCAGCCATGTTATTTCTGGCCAGATCCAGGGCGATTGCGGATATATCAACCCCCGTGTACCTATCCACAGGCGTGCCTGAAAGCGCCTTTGACATAAAAAACGCATCTCCGCAGCCTAGATCGAGCACAGAGAAGGGCTCATGAGAGGAGACTGACAGAAGCTCGTGCAGCATCTTATAGATTTTATGATGGTAGAGGTAATCATTATGCATTATCTTCTGGTAGAGGTTCCACTGATCAAAGAATGTCCTTACAGCATCAATCCTCTCACCATCTTCGCACACCTGACAAACCTGATCCAGGGACATAAATGAGCTTCCATGTGGCCCCTATTTAGAGCTTCTCAGGGCTCACTTGATGGCGCACCGAGATAGAAAGCCTTGATAATTACTCTGTCAATTTCCTCAATTGAGCTATATATAAATCGTAGAGGTGATACTAATCCAGTAGGCTATCCATGAAGCACGTCACGGACAAAAAAAATGGAGAGATTCTCTGTGAGCCCTATGCGCAGGCTAGAGCAGAAGCGATATCACAGCCAGTATTATGAAGGCTATGACCAGCCATTTGGCAATATCCATTGATAACCCGGCTACGCCGCGTGCCCCTAGAAACGCTGCAACCAGCGCCAGTATGAAGAACACTATAGCTAAATATAATAAATCGGCCATACAGTTACTCCTTATGTAATCGAAGCTATGCTTACCCTATTTTAGGCATCAATCCTATTTAAATTTTCCCAGTTGTCCTGCCTTAATTGCTCAGGAGTATTTTATGTCCCAGACTGAAGCATTAGAATTATGCTATTGGCGTC
>DATMZB010000360.1:0-2049 GCA_035560655.1 Methanotrichaceae archaeon
TCTGCAGATACAATCCCGGGGCTCATCACATCCGCGCCGTTTACTATGAACCTCACAGCTCCGGAGTCGACAGTGACCAGCTTCTTTGCAGGGTGAAGCTCGATTGCGCCAAGCACAGTGAAAAAGGGCTGGTCTCCCACCATCATCATTAGCGGTTTCCCATCAACAAAGATCAGATGGATATCTTCATCGGTCTCGGCAAACTCGAAAGAGGCGCGCCTGAGTGCGGTGGTATCGCTAAGCAAGGGCTCTATAGCTGATAAGAGCTTTCGGGCCTCGCTGCCCTTAAGATGGTGGCGTGATTTGATCTTCATGATCTCAGGATATCCCGATAGGTTTAAATATGCAACGCGCAAGTCAGATTTCGAAGCCTTTTGCGGTTATATCGCTGGAGAGAGGTTTAATGGGTCAGAGACCGCTTGATATTCTGAATGAATCACTGAATGGACCTGTCATAGTCAAGCTCAAGGACGGGAGAGCTTTCCGGGGCGAGCTGCAGGGTTACGATATACATATGAACTTGGTGCTCGATAACACTGAGGAGATTGCAGAAGGGGCGGTCGCACGCAAGATAGGCACAGTGATCGTGCGAGGAGACAACGTAGTATACATTTCACCATGAGGTACTGAAGATGACAAAGGGAACTCCTTCAATGGGCAAACGCCAGAAGAGATCTCACATCAGGTGTCGCAGATGTGGGTCCATATCTTTCAACTTCAAGAGAAAGATCTGCGTAAAGTGCGGCTTTGGCAGAACAGCCAAGCAGAGGCTCGGACATTATAAGTGGATGAGAAAGGCCGACTACTAGGTGGCGTCAGAATTTGCACGATGCCTGCGGCGTGGTCGGGATTTCACTCAATGATTGCGCAAGCAATGTAGCCAAGTCGATATACTTCGCGCTCTTTGCTCTGCAGCACAGAGGCCAAGAGGCCGCCGGCATATCTGTACATGACGGCAAGGCCATACGCACCCACAAGGGCATGGGGCTGGTCCTGGAGGTCTTTGATGACGCCCAGATCGCCCTGCTCAGAGGTTCTGCGGGCATCGGCCATGTAAGATATCCAACAACTGGCAGGTCGTGCATAGAGAACGCCCAGCCTTTTCTGGTTAAATACAAAGATGGGGCCATAGCCGTTGCTCACAACGGCAATCTGGTCAACTCCGCCCAGCTTCGAGAGCAGCTCGAGGAGGCCGGAGACATATTTTATTCTACCTCAGATACTGAGGTCATAGCTCACCTCCTGGTCAAGGAGCTCATGAAGAACGACCTTGAGGAGGCGGTCAGGGCATTAATGCACAAGATCGTGGGCTCATATTCGCTAGTAGTGCTCATGGGCGATACGGTTTTAGGCATCAGGGACCCGCTTGGAATTAAGCCTCTGTGCATAGGCGAGCTCGCCACCGGCGCAATGGTGGCCTCAGAGAGCGTGGCCATAGATACTCTTAACGGCAAGCTTGTCAGGGACGTCAAACCTGGCGAGATGGTAGTGATTAAAGGAGGCGTTCTCAAGAGCTACCAGATCACCAGGCTGCAAAACCCGTCTCACTGCGTATTTGAGTACATCTACTTCGCAAGGCCCGACAGCATAATGGATGGCAGACTGATATATGATGTGCGAGTCGGAATAGGCGCGGCACTGGCAGAAGAGCACCCCGCCAATGCGGATACTGTGTCGCCCGTGCCAGACTCGGGCATTACCCTGGCCATAGGTTACCACCAGCGCTCCAACATAAAGTACCTGGAGTGCCTGATGAAGAACAGGTACATAGGCAGGACATTCATCATGCCAGACCCGGCCATGAGAGAGACTGCGGTTAGGTTAAAGATGAACCCTATCAGGCCTCATGTTGAGGGGCACAGCTTAGTCCTCGTAGACGACAGCATAGTCCGGGGCACCACCAGCCGGCGCATAGTGGACATGATAAGAAACGCCGGTGCCAAGGAGGTCCATGTCAGGATTGGGAGTCCCCCCATCATCGCGCCCTGCTACCTGGGGATAGACATGGCATCCAGGGAGGAGCTAATAGCCGCCTACAAGACCATAGCG
>DATMZB010000361.1:0-5793 GCA_035560655.1 Methanotrichaceae archaeon
GCCAGGACCGTTCTGGCGCCGGTCATACTGCCCGTAGGCATAATGACCTCGTTTTTGGGCGTTCCGTTCTTCATATATCTATTCATGAAAAGGAGGAAGGAGTTTTGGTAAACATCACAATCAAAGGACTTTCATTTGGCTATAACGGCTCAAGGATTTTGGATGAACTGAACCTGGTGGTCGAAGACTCTGAGGTTCTGGGGCTTGTCGGTCCCAACGGCTCTGGAAAGACGACACTGATCAAGTGCATCGATAAGATACTCAAGCCCAGGGGCAGCATCCTCGTGGACGGCAGGGAGATCGATACCATGAGCAGGCAGGAGATCGCCAGGTGCATGGGGTACGTCCCCCAGTCCAGCGCCACACCCCTGGCCACCACTGTCTTTGACACGATCCTGATGGGAAGGAGGCCCCATATGTCCTGGCGGGTCCTGCCCGCAGACATAGACAAGGTGGCCGAGATGATAGAGCTCCTCCACTTAGATGAGCTGGCCATGAAAGATTTCAGCGACCTCTCAGGAGGCCAGAAGCAGAAGGTCCTCATAGCCAGGGCCCTATGCCAGGAGCCCGGAGTCCTGCTCCTGGACGAGCCAACCTCCAACCTGGACATGAAGCACCAGCTTGAGGTTATGGAGATCATATGCGGCCTGGTCAAGCAAAAGAAGGTCTCGGCTGTGATGGCCATTCACGACCTCAACCTGGCCGCCAGGTTCGTGGACAAGCTGGCCATACTCAAGCGCGGGAAGATCTATGCTGCAGGAGAGCCAAGAGACCTGATAAGCAAAGAGAACATCCGCGAGGTCTATGGCGTCGAGGCTATAGTCATGAACGACCTCGACAGGCCTTTTGTCATCCCGCTCAGATCCCTAAACGGAGGAATGGCATGCGATTAGGTGCAGTGACCTGGGGAAGCGACATGGTCCTCCTCATCCAGGCTGCCAGAGATCTGGGAATAGATCTCAAGATCTGGTCGGTGCAGGACCTTGACCGGCCTGGAGGGCTTGAAGACTGCCTGAGGTCCCTTGAGGGTGTGGAGGCTATTTTGCTCCATCCTGCTTCCCAAGAGGAGGACTTTCAGGAGATCCTGGACCGACTTGGGGCTAAGGTGCCAATAGTATCCTTTGGCCACGACCAGGCCCTCTGGTCCTTATCAAACGTCCCCTCCACGCTTGTGGCAGTGGTCAACGCCTACATAGTTTACGGCGGCCTGGAAAACACCAAGAGCATGCTCAAGTACATCGGGAAGGAGGTCCTGGGGCTGGACTATGATTACAGTCCTCCTGAGGAGACTCTGTGGCAGGGCCTGTACCATCCAGATTCAAAGGAGGCCTTCAGGACTGTAGACGACTACCTGGCCTGGCGCAGGCCCAGACATGGGCAGAGCCTGGGTATCCTGTTCTTCAGGACCTACTGGGCAAACGGGGACCTGGATATTGTCAACTCCCTGATCCGGGACCTTGAGAGGGATTTTGATGTGCTCCCGGCGTTCTGCTTCGGCATGGGCGATAAGGAGCTTGGTGCCAGGTCCAGCGGGGAGGTGGTGGAAGAGTACTTCCTGGGGAGGGTGGATGCCGTAATCAACATGCAGTCCCTCTTTCACGCCGGGTCCGTTGGCAGGTCGGTACAGGCCCTGAAGAGCCTGGATGTCCCGGTCTTTCATCCCCTGACAGTATACCACAGGTCGGAGGCTGACTGGCGTGAGAATATTCACGGCATGGACAGCTCTGATGTGGGGTGGTCTGTGGCCATGTCTGAGTTCGAGGGCATGATTGAGCCCATAGTTATAGGAGCGTCAGCCAGGGACCAGATCGGCGGCTCGCAGTACGACCGCCATACGGGCATAGATGACAGGCTAGAAAAGATCACCAGGAGGGTCAGAAGATGGATGGCCCTTCGAAGGAAGCCTGTATCAGAGCGCAGGGTGGCGTTTATGCTGCACAACAACCCCTGCGCCTCAGTGGAGGCCACTGTGGGTGCAGGCGCCCACCTGGATACGCTGGAGAGCGTCGCTCGCATAATGCTGAGGATGGCCGATGCCGGCTACTCCCTGGAGGATGTTCCCAGGACCGGCAAGGATCTGATCACCAGGATCATGGATAAAAAGGCCATATCGGAGTTCAGATGGACTCCTGTCGAGGAGATAGTTGCCAGGGGCGGGGCCCTGGCTCTTGTGGCCGGGGACGACTACCAGGCCTGGTTCGATACGCTCTCTCCACAGGCCAGGGATAAGGTCTGCAACGCCTGGGGAAATCCACCTGGTGAAGAGAAGGACGGCATACCTCCTGCCATGATCTACCAGGGAAAGATAGTGGTCACAGGCCTCAGATATGGCAATGTCCTGGTATGCGTCCAGCCCAAGCGCGGCTGTGCTGGAGCACGCTGCGACGGCCAGGTCTGCAAGATCCTGCACGACCCGGAGGTCCCGCCGACACATCAGTACCTGGCTACGTATCGGTACATAGAGCACGGCTTTGGAGCCGATGTGATAGTGCACGTTGGCACTCACGGCAACCTGGAGTTCCTGCCCGGCAAGTCACTTGCCCTCTCTGGAGATTGCTACCCTGACATAGCCATAGGTGAGATGCCACACCTGTACATCTACAACTCGGATAACCCTCCAGAGGGCACCATAGCCAAACGCCGCAGCTACGCAGTCCTTGTGGATCACATGCAGACTGTGATGACCGAGTCAGGACTTTATGGAGACTTAAAGGAGCTGGAGGATAGGATAGCTGAGTACAGCCGCACCAGGGTCTCGGATAAAGGCCGGGCTCATGCCCTCGAGCACATCATCCTGGACCTGCTTGAGAAGAGCAACCTGTCTGCTGAGATGGGCCTGGACAAGATGCTGGCCAGTGGAGTGTCCTTCGACACGGTGTTGGAGACGGCCCATGGCAGGATTTCAGAGATTTACAGCACCCAGATGCCTGATGGCATGCATGTCTTTGGAGAAGTCCCAAAAGGCGAGAAGAGGGTCGAGCTCATAAACTCGATTCTGAGGTACGACTCGGAGATGAGGAAGCTGGTAGCGAGGATGCTTGGCATTGACCTCTCCAAGTGCAGGGATACGGCCGATCTGGACCTGCTCTCCAAGAGGATCATATCGGCATTTCTGGAAGGTATATCCCCTCAGGAAGCCGCCCGGATGGTCCTGGGGGATCGACTCAAGCATCCAGATGATGATGCACTGGCATCAATGAGGGAAAAGGTAGCCGACCTGTCCTCAAGGATCGAGGCATCAGACGAGATGGGAAGCCTGCTTCACGGCTTTGACAGCGGATTTATAGAACCTGGCCCTTCAGGCCTGATCACCCGCGGCAGGGATGATGTTCTGCCTACTGGCAGGAATTTTTTCTCTTTAGATCCGTCGAATATACCTACCGAGGCGGCATGGAGAGTGGGCCGAAAGCTTGCAGAGAGCCTGATCAATAAGTACAGAGACGAAAACGGCCGCCTCCCGGAGAATGTGGCCATGTTCTGGATGGCAAACGATATCATGTGGGCGGATGGCGAGCAGCTGGCCCAGATGATGCACCTCATAGGTGCAGAGCCTCAGTGGAAGGGAGGAAAGGTCAGAGGGTTCCGGATCATACCTCTGGATGAGCTGGGACGGCCGAGGATCGATCTGACTGTGAGGGTCAGCGGGATTACCAGAGACTGCTTCATGAACTGTATAGAGTATCTAGACGAGGCCATCAGGGCCGTCTCCTCGCTGGACGAGCCCACTGAGATGAACTACCTCAGAAAACACTCAATGGATAGTGGGGAGATGGCCAGGCTATTCGCCAGCCGGCCCGGAACATATGGAAACGGCGTGAACCTGGCAGTCTATGCATCGGCCTGGAAGGAGGAGAAAGATTTAGCCGATATATTCCTGCAGTGGAACAGCTATGCTTATGGCAAAAACGTCTTTGGCCAGGAGGCCGTGAAGGCCATGAAAAGCCAGCTAAAGAGCGTGGATGTCACATTCAACAAGACGGTGACAGATGAGTACGATCTCTTCGGATGCTGCTGCTACTTCGGCACCCACGGCGGCCTGACCTCTGCTGCCAGAGGGCTCTCGGGCCATGAGGTGGCAACGTACTACGGCGACACCAGGGATAGAGACAAGGTGGAGATCAGGACGCTGGCGGAAGAGGTCAGGCGCGTTGTGCGGACCAAGCTTCTCAATCCGAAGTGGATCGAGGGTATGAAGCAGCACGGCTACAAGGGTGCCAGTGACATCTCCAAGCGAGTCGGCAGGGTCTACGGCTGGGAGGCTACAACTCAGGAGGTGGACGACTGGATCTTCGATGATATCGCCAGGACGTTCATCCTGGACGAGGATAACAGAAAGTTCTTCCAGGAGAATAACCCCTGGGCCATGGAGGAGATGGGAAGAAGGCTTTTAGAGGCCAATCAGAGGGGGCTGTGGAAGGCAGATCCAGAGGTTATCGATGCTCTCAAATCAAGCTACCTTGAGGTTGAAGGTTGGATGGAGGAGATGATTGGCGACTCCGGGGGCAGCTTCCAGGGTGGCTCTATCGATGTCGTAACCCTGAAGGAGGTTCAAGAGCGGCGGGAGAAGTTGGCCAGGTCATTGAAGAGATAGCTTGCGGCAGCTTTTCCTCTGGAAGAAGAGGAGGTCGCAGTGAGTGGGGTCCAAAAAAAGGCAGTGAAAATACCAAGCGGTCGAGAACCTAATTCTCCTTCTCACCCCAATTAAGCTGCGGCTGCTTCATCCTTGCCATGGCACGGTAGTAGCCCAGGAAATATCCGATGATTAAGCTTCCGATGGCAGCCTGCAGTGAGAAGAGCAGGCTTTCTATCTCCGGGCTGGGAGGCTCCCATATGCTGTGGAACCAGGGATGATAGGTTCCACCAGTCAGTTTGTCTATCGCCATTCCTGCCTGATCATCGGACCCGCTCCAATCATGATCTCCAGTGGAGCTGACGTAGACGAAGGCTGCGATGAACGCTGCTATAATGACCAGAGTTATGATCTCCAGCTTCATGCCAGATCCTCCTTCAGCTTCTTGATGATGCCTGGGGGCACCACACTCAGCCTGAGCAGGACATCGCTCCTGAGCTGCACTATGTACTTGAACATGAGGGCAGTTACTGCGCCTTCCACTACTGCCAGGGGGACCTGGGTTACTGCAAAGACTGCCAGGAATGCCTGGAATGAGGTCATCACTCCCCCCGATGCTGCAGGAAAGGCCAGAGCAAGCTGGAATGATGTGACAATATATGTGGCCCAGTCTGCAAACATGGCTGCCAGGAATACGGCGATGTACATGTTCGCTTTAACCTTAATGGCCGCCTTAAAGATGAGGTATCCGATTACTGGCCCGGCTATGCCCATTGAAAAGGTGTTTGCCCCTAATGTGGTCAGGCCGCCGTGAGCCAAAAACAGGGCTTGGTATATGAGGACTATGATTGAAAGCACTGCCGTGATCCACGGTCCAAAGAGGATCGCACCCATGCCCGTGCCTGTTGGATGGGAGCAGCTCCCGGTAACAGATGGCATCTTCAGAGAGGATAGGACGAAGATGAAGGCGCCTGAAACTGCCAGCAAAGGGGTAATCTCCCTGTTATCCTTCATCATCTTGCTTATCCTGTAAACACCATATGCCACTATGGGCAATGAAAATGCAAACCAGATCTCCCACCACGGGTGGGGCAGAAATCCCTCCATAATATGCATCGACTCACCAATGAATCCACCTGGGCCTTGATATATAAACTTTACTTGTGTATAAGCAAGTAAAGTTTAATTAATTGCGGATTTGAATGGATCTCGACGCCATAAAC
>DATMZB010000362.1:0-4574 GCA_035560655.1 Methanotrichaceae archaeon
CTCAATGGCCCTGTCTTTAATCTCATCCAGTCCCAGGAGCTTTAGGAGGTACTCTCTCTTGCCCGTACCACCTTCCCTCAGAAGGTTGTCCAGATCCTTCTGCCTTGCATAAAATGTCTTCATGAAGTCCTGGAAGCTGATCTTGAGAAGGTCTTCCAGGCGCTGGTCAACCTCACGCGAGCCCATGGCTATCCTGCTGCCGTCAATTGCCAGTATGGCCTCAGGCGTCAGGCTCTTGCCTTTCATGCGCCTGATTATCGTCAGCTCGTTCCTGCCAACCTGGAGGCTCAGGCTCACCTCTACCGACTCGCTCTCGCTTGCCAGAGAATTTTTTATCAGTTCTCTTTTTATAATAGATGCCTTATTGCCGTACAGCGCCCAGGCTATGGCCTCCACCACAGTGCTCTTGCCAGAGCCGTTTGCGCCCACAATTCCAGTGAGCCCGTCCTGGAACTCTATCTCGGCCCGGCGGTACTTCTTGAAGTTGCGGAGGATCAGCCTATTCAGGTGCATTCAGAGCCTCGGTATTGTGGGCCTCAACCGCCCTTTTTATCAGTCCTGTGCCGTAAGATCTGACCTCTTCCTGTATGGACTTGGGCACTGTACCCCTTCCTATCTCCTCATCCAGAAACCTGGCGAACTCCTCGTGGAGCATCCTTGTGTTTATCGGCTCCTCTTTTCTCAGGGCCTGGTCTATGTAGTCCACCTTGATCTTGAAGTACAGGGCAGGAGCCATGAGCCTGGCAAGCTTGGACTGGTCTATGCTCCTGTAAGCAGCCCTGGAGACCTTGGTCAGGTTAATCCTGATGATCCTGTCTTTGATCTCCTCCTGCTCAAAGATTGTCATCAGCTCACTGGCGATCTCAGATGATGACAGGCCGCTGCAGTCTACGGCAGGATAGTCGACCATGTACCTGGGCCGAACTTCGATCTGCTTTGCCTTCCCGCTCTCCAGATCGACCAGCAGCATGCCTTTATCATCTGCAGCCTCGCCGAAGGTGAAGTACTCTATGGACCCGCTGTACCAGGCGTTCCCGGCTATCTGGGCCTGGCCGTGATAGTGGCCAAGAGCAATGTAATCAAAATCGCTTTTGAGCAGGCTGTCCTTGAGCTCATGCTCTCCCACGGTCCTCAGCTTTTTGCTCTTCAGGGCCTCAGCCAGGCCATGCATAACTAAGACATCACTATCTGAGCGCTCTATCTTGTCGAACTCCTTAAGATAATCTCCAGCCTCAAAGCAGAAGGGTATGCAGTGAAAGTTGTGGTCCCCAACCTGGAAGCACTCGTGCCTGTACCTGCGGGCGATGCTCACATCCTTCATGCCCTCATAGATCACAAAGGGGCTTGTGGAGGCAAGGCCCTTGGGGGCATCATGGTTGCCGCTGATGATTATGACTGGAATGCCCTCATCTCTCAGCCTGCCCAAAGCCTGCTGAAATACGAAGAGCGGCCTGATCTTTGGCCTGACGTGGTGGAAGACATCGCCTGCATGGACGACGGCATCGGGCCTGAGCCTGATGATCTCGTCTACGGCCTGGCCAAAGCCCTGGTAGATCATCTCCTCAACCAGGTTTCTTCCGTTCTTGTCCACCCGGCTGTAGTTGGAGAAGCCCAGGTGCGAGTCAGCCATGTGAACTATCTTCAAGCCATCCCTCTGCCTTCAGTCCAGCACGGGTTTGAACCCGCTGCTATTTATAAGGCTCTCGCCGGGGCGGTCCTCTTCCTCAAGCCTCCTAAGGTAGGTCTCATACCTGTGGATCCTGGCAGGCACGGGGAACGGGATATTCAGGGTGCTTATCACTGCCTCGCCCTTCTCCAGGGTCTGGATCTCTATATCCAGCGACGACAGATCCTGCTTGGCCGACTCTTCAAGCTGGGTCCTGTCGTTTCTATCCCCCAGGCCCATTATCACCAGTGTGTTGAACTGGGAGAGGAGCTGCTTATCTATGAGCTTGGGCTGCTGGGTTATGGCGCACAGGCCAACGCCAAACTTCCTTCCCTCCCTGGCAATGGTCTCAAACCTTGCCAGGTTTCCGCCGCCAAGCACCCTCTGGGCCTCCTCTATGGTTATTAAACAGTTCTTCCTCTCCTGGGAGGTGTCCTCCTTATATTTGTCCAGTATGCAGCGCGAGATTATGGATAGCAAAAAGAGCTCGCTTCTGTCGGTCATCCTCGGTATGTCCACAAGCACAACCTTGCCCTTCTGGATGTTATCTATGATTCCAGTGATGCTGGACCTCTTGTTATCAATGTACTTATTCTTCTCAAGCAGGGTCCTGATCCTCCTGGATATGACCTGTATGGTATTCTCCAGGAAGCCTGCCTGTACCATCAGGGCTATCCCTTCGACCTTCTGGATCTCCTCCATCCAGTCAGAGCCGAGCACCCGGAAGACTGAGTCCAGTGCATCTCTCTGGGCAGAGGACCAGTCGTACAGGACGCCCACATCCGAGGGCTCTATCTCCTTCTGGCCGATGCAGAGCTCCTCCACGCCTGACATGGAGGCGCTCTGCCGGTCGGTGGAGTAGCAGACCAGGCCATCATTATATTTTTTGAGGTGCATCAAGCCCTTGACCAGGCCCTTTCCTTTGAGGTACTCGCCGTGAGGATCGACTATAAGCAGGCCGAACTTCGATTCTCCCAGGGCTGAGAGCTTCATGCAGGAGGCGGCAAAGACCTTCATAAAGTTTGATTTTCCCATGCCTGTAGTAGCAAAGACTCCCATGTGGTGGTCCATGGCATCGCTGTGCAGGGCGACGGGTATCTCTTCTACAAGCCTTGAGCCGTTCCTGAGGCTTCCGACCTCTATATCGCCCATGACCTTGGAGAGAAAGGTGAACTCGTCCTGCTCGGCCCTCTTGACCCTGGAGAACTTGGCGGGTATTGTCCTGGACTTCTTGAAGCCGTCTGGCGTTATGCAGCCCAGAGGCTCGGCGATCACGCGGTTGAAGATCTGGTCCTGGTCAAAGAACTGGGTGCCCTTGATGGTTGTATCCCAGTTGCCGTCATAGTTGGAGTCGTGCTGGATATCGGTGGCTCTGGCCAGGAACGTCAATCCATCATCCTGGACTGAGAAGATCTGCCCAACCTCCACCCTCTCCTGGCAGGGCTGGTTGAAGGGAATTATGAACTGGTACTCCCTGACGCTCTTGGAGATTATCCTGTATGTGGTCTCTCCCTTCTCCAGGACCCTCCTCTCAATATTTGGGGCTGGATCTCGGGGCATATCTGTTGGCAGTTTCTTCTCTTCTCTGGCTGAATGTTCTTGGTCCAGAGCTTCTTGGTCAGAAGTTTCTTGGACAAAAGCCACCTTATTTCTTCTATCCCTGAACTGATCCAGCGATCTCTCTCTCATCTGTCCCTCCATTGTTCAGACTTAACTTAAGCCAGCTTCCTAGGCTTCATCTCTATGACGTCATGAAAATCCAGGAGCGCGCCCCTTACCTCGGCCTCGCTCAGGCCCATCTCGCCCAGAACATCCATCAGCCTCAGCATAAGGAATCCGCCCTCCTGATCTGTTATCCTTATGTCTCTATGAGCCCTGAAGAGGGCATGAGGGTACCCCTGGCATTCTGCAGAGCACGAGCATCCGGCCAGCTTTCCTAAAGCCTCATCTATGCGATCCGCCACATGGGCTGGAGCATCTATCCTGAAGGCGTGCTCGCACCTTCCATCAAGCCTGGCAACGTAGATCCGGCCCCCTTTCCACTGGTCCGGGTCCGGGTGCACATTCTTCTGGCTCATGCATAAGTACCATGGAACTCCTGGAGCGAGCAGGCCTGCAGCGTAGGCCGTATTCTGGATGAACGGCCGGGAGACCTCCTCGCCCCAGGATATTGAGCTGGACTTGCTGATGCCAAGGATGTCCACTCCTTTTCTCTCTGCTGCCCTGAAGACCTTTCTTAGAACATCTCCCAGGGGCAACTCTTTCCAGGTGAATCCACCGTCATAGAGGATGATATCTCCCGGCTCTGCCTGGTATACGGCATCGTATAATGCCACGTACTCCTGAAGCTCTCTGAAGTAGCTTGAGAGCCTTTCCAGCTCGGCATCCTTGAGGACTATCCCTTCCAGCCCGAAGATCCCCTCCAGGCAGTCATCGAACTGCTGGGCATAGCTTTTGCAGTCCGCCAGGAATATGTCATCGTAGGTGATCACTGTCTTCTGCCACTCTGTGGACCTGTACACGGCATAGCCTGCCCTGATGAGGTTCAGGCTGGCCACGGACCAGTCGCATATGACCACATTGGAGCCGTCGATGGCAAAGACCTGGCCATCGAATTTCCTGGGGCTAATAGGCACAAAGTCCTCTCTGGATATGCCGGTCTCTTTGCAGTATTTCTCCACATCGCTGATGGAAATATGAGCCCTTATGAGGCCGGCGATAATGGCCAGCCTGCTCTTATCTAACATTTGCTTCTAGAAAGATCGGCAAAGTATATACCGATTTTGATACATATGACCTGTATGTTATATTTTAAGAAGAATATGCGGATTTATCCCCATTAATATTTGAATGCGAATGCAACCTCAGCCCATGCCTTCTCCAATTGCTTCTCATAATACCCAGCATC
>DATMZB010000363.1:0-6842 GCA_035560655.1 Methanotrichaceae archaeon
ATTTAATATAGGTGACATGCAGTACAAGTACAACTTTATCTCCTGTGAGCACTCCCTATCTATGGCTTAGAGCCCAGTTCCGGATGTCTCTTAAGGTACAGATCCCCGAATATCTCCTCCTGCTCCAGCCAGACCTGCCTCCTGTGGGCCATGAATAATAGCGAGATATAGTTCATCACGTTATCTCCCTTTGGAATATCAGTGAATGAGACTTTATCACTTGCAATGAACATATCGTCCAGGATGGGACCCAGCATTGCTATCCCCTCCTCTATGCCCTCGTCATGTGACAGGTCCAGCTTCTTCTCTGCCGGCGACTCGGGCCACTTCTCACGCATCGCCCTCCTGCGCCCGACAAGCTCGGCCTTCTTGAGCTCAGTTATAAGCTCGTCTAAAGTGACCGGCCTCTTGGTCCTGCGCCTTATGGGCGGCGTTGGCAGCCCCTCTACCTGGCTCGCCTCGAACTGAGGTTCATCTTCAGCCTCTATCTCGGGCTCTTCCTCCTCCTGGTTGTCCTCCATGGAGTCTGACTTCATTCGAAGGAGGATGCTTGCATAGAGCAGCGTCCTGGCGGGTATGCGCAGGTCCCTCCTCTCCAGGGTGTCTATGTACTCCAGGAACTTGTCTGTGGTCCTGCCTATATCCACATCCCAGGGGTCGAGCTCACCGCGTTTGGCCAGCTCTACCAGGACCTCTGCAGGCTCGCTGAACTCGAAGCCCTCCAGCTTGGGCAGGTCGTCAGGTCCAATAGCATCGTCTTTCAAGGCCGCCTCAGCTCATACAAATTCCAGTCACGCTGGTGATGTTGTTCTCCTGCATCGTCACGCCGATTGTATATTTTGCCTGCTGAATCATGGGCTTTCTAAGTGATACCACTATGAACTGGGCCTGGGCAGAGATCTTCTTTATGAGCCTGGCCACCCTGTCGACGTTCACTCCGTCCAGGAACATGTCTATCTCATCCATGGCATAGAACGGGGCAGGCCTGTGTTTCTGTATAGAGAATATAAATGAGAGCGCAGTGAGGCTCTTCTCTCCGCCAGACATCGCCTCAAGCCTGTGGAATGCCTTTCCCTGCGGCCGGGCCTTTATGGTCATTCCCCCTGCCAGGGGGTCGTCTGGAAACTCCAGTATCAGCTCGCCATCTCCATTAGAGAGCTCTTTAAATACCGACTTGAAGTTGGAGTTGATCTCTTCAAACGAGGCCATGAATGCGTCCTTCTTCATCTGGTCGTACCTCTCCAGCTTCTCTATTATCTCCTCTCTCTCGCGGCTCAATGTCTCGCGCCTCTCCTGGAGTATGCTGTGCCTCTTCTGGACCTTGTCATACTCATCAATGGCCAGCATGTTCACAGGCTCCAGATCTCTCATGGCAGCATCAAGGCCCTTGATCTTCTGGGCAACGATCTCGCTCTTTGGGGGCGTCTGGCTGCAGTCCACGCCGCAGGCCTCTATCTCAGACCGAAGCGACACTGCTACGGATCTTATATCGGCCTCGGCAGACGAGTTGGCCTTCAGGCGTGCCTCCATCCGGTCTAGCTCTCTCTGGGCCCGGTCCATCTCCCTCTGGGCTTCTATCATCTTATCAGCGATCTCGCTCCTCTCACCCTTCAGGCCGTGCAGCTCCTTTTCAATCAGTTCTTCTCTGGCCTTCTGTGATTTCAGCTCCCCTTTCAGGGCCAGGATCTTCTGAGCTGATGTATCCTGGCGGTTCATGGCATCAGCCTTGGAGACATCGAGTGATTCTTTCCTGGCTGCCAGCTCTTTCTGCTTCTCAGAGATGCTCTCCACCCTCAGCCTGTCCCTGGTGACCTCTGAGTCTATCTCCCTGATCCTCTCCTGCAGGCGCCTGATCTCGGCCTCTGCAGCATCTACCAGGGAGTTGAGCGCGGGTATGTTGGACCCTGCCAGATCTTTCTCAAGCAGGTCTATGCTGGCCTGGCACCCCCTGACAAGGGCATCTGTCTCCATGATCTCTGATTCGAGCTTTCCAAGCCTCTCCTTAGTGGATGTGAACTCGCCCTCCATCTCCACGAGCCTGGCCCTCTTCTCCTGGATCGACCTTTCGAGCCTGGGCCTGACGGACCCGACCTCCTCCAGCCTGAAAGTCTTCCTGGCTATGGCCTTGTCAAGCTCATCCACTTCCCTGCCAATCCTGGCAATCTCGCCTTCAGCCCTGTCCATCTTCTCCAGCAGAGCCGACCTGGCACCATCAGCAGATGCTATCCTCTCTGAGAGCTCTACCAGCCGCTTTCCCTCATCTGCAGCGAACTTGAGCCTGGACTTGTAGTGGCCTCCAGTCATCGCCCCGCTCTTCTCAACCAGGTCTCCGTCCAGGGTGACCATGCGGTATCTTCCCATGAGCTGCCTGGCCGCGTCCATGCTCTCTACGACGAGCGTGTCCCTGAAGACATACCAGAAGGCTGGGTGGAATCTGGGATCGAAGTCCACCAGGTTGAGGGCAAAGTCGACCACTCCGGGCCGGCTCGGCGTTTGGGGCAGGTCCCCCCTGTCCAGCTTGTTCAATGGCAGGAAGGTAGCCCTGCCTATCTGTGATCTTTTTAGGTAATCAATGGCCATAGCCGCGTCCTCGTCGTTATCTGCAACTATGGACTGCAGCCTGGCTCCGGCTGCCACCTCCAGTGCCGAGGCATACGCCCCGGTAACATCTCCAAGCTCGGCTATGGTCCCGTACAGACCTTTCAAAAGCTGCCTCTTTATGGCTGACCGTATGGCCTCAACAGCTCTGCTGTATCCGGATCGGTCCTCTACAGCACGCAGCCTCCCATCGGCCTTGGCGTATTCAGATTGCAGCCTTTGAAGCTCTCTATCTGCCTCGGCTATCTCTCTCTTGATCCTGAGCCTCGATCCGTCCAGGTCATCCCTGTCTTTCTCCATCTCCAGGGCCTTGTGGTTCAGATCTGCAAGCTCTGACTTGATCTGCGTCGCCTCCCGGTCTGCGGCGGCCATGGCACCGCTGGACTCGGCTATGTATGCGGCTATCTCCTCTCTCTCTGAGGTTCCCCTGCGTGTGGCGTCCAGGAGCCGGTCTCTCTCCCTGACCAGGTCGCCAAGCCTTGCCTTGCAGTCTTCCCTGTGCTGCCTGGCTACTGCAAGCTCGTCCCTTGCCTTTGCAAACTTCGCATCAGCCTCGGCAATCTTTGCCCTGGCACCATCTGCCTCCTGGGATCTGTCTTCCAGCTCTCCCTGAAGCGATGCCTGCCTGATGCTGGCGTCCCTGATCTTTGATGCCAGGGCTTCTGCCTCGGCACGCAGCTTATCCATCTGGATGTAGCCGGACTTGGCCTGGGAATCGGCATCCTCAAGAGCCTTCCTGGATAGATCTATATGGCTCTCTTCAAGGGCGATCTCGCCCTTGATCTCCTCAACCCTTCTTTTGACTGCAATCTGCTCGTCCTCGCCCTTGTGGTAGATCTCGGCGTTCAGGCCTTTTTGCCTCTCCTCCAATGATCTCAGATCCGCACTTCTGGCCTCCAGCCTCTGTGATGCTGCAGCCTCCTCTGAACGGAACTGATCAGACTCGCATGCCAGCTCAGACAGGTTCTCCTCTGCCTCTTTGAGCTTGGCCAGGAGCAGGAACGCCTCCTGCCTGCGCTTCTCATCTCGGTAGGACTGGTATGACAGGGCCCGGTCGCGCTCCTCCTTGAGCTTGACCATCTGTGCTCCGACCTCCTCGAGGATGACGTCCACCCTGCCGATCCTCTCCCTGACCACATCCAGCTCCTCCAGGGCCTTCTTCTTCTTCTCATCGAACTCGGCGACGCCTGCGATCTCGTCAATGATCTTCCTGCGCTCTACAGGCGTCATCTCAATGATCCTTGTGACATCGCCCTGCATTACTACATTATAACCTTCAGGCGTAATTCCCGCCCTGGAGAGGCTGTCGTGCAGCTCTCCCTGGCTGCAGGACTTGCCATTGAAATAGTAAGATGAAAAATATTTGTTGTTCTTGGTTGTGATCTTTCTTGAGATCTCTATTACATCCTGCTCTATGGCCATTGTCCTGCTGGTGTTGTCCAGCCTGACTGTGACCTGTGCAAAGTCGGGGTTGTTGCCGTTGTCCCCTCTGTAGATCAGGTCTGGCAGCCTCTCAGCCCTCATGGCCCTTGAGCTGCTGAGGCAGAGCGCAAATAAGAGAGCATCCACTATGTTCGACTTCCCGCTGCCGTTGGGTCCTGTGATGGCAGTGAAGTCGTTCTTCAGAGGCACCAGCACTCTCTTACCAAAGGACTTGAAGTTCTTGAGCTCGACCTCTTTTATGTACAAAAGCCGCCTCCCTTTCAGGGCCGCTGTTGGTGGGCCTGCATTCCGGCCACCAGCCTGAGTTGCACTGCCAGCTCATAATACTTATCAGATAATATCCCATTCTGGCTCATGCCTACAGGGCTATCTCCACAGGCATACCCCTATCAAGGACTGACATCCTTCCCCCGACTTGAGCATCTATTCCGGGATGTATATATCGTTTTCCCCCTATACAGTAATGGTCTGCCAGGCCTGTCAGAGCACCAGTACTGTATAAATTTAATTTCCATGTTATCGTCAATTGCGGCCAAAATCAGGAATCAAAAGCTATTTACTCTGGCGTGGCCTCTTCGCGGCGAGGATCTATGGAGATACTTGCGGATGTGGGAGGTCGGCCTGGCCTGGACTGCAAAGGATTCTGCAGCTATTGTTACTTCAGGGGCGTTAAAAGCATAGAGCCCTTTGGGTGCAAGTACTGTCTTCCCTTCAAGAAGGGATGTGATTACTGCTCCAGGGCCATAATGGAGGGCTACCCCGGGTTCAAGCCCATGGACATGGTGGTCTTCGAGGTTGCCCAGAAGGCCTTCGGCTCAGTGCCAGACAAGGTCACCATAAGCGGCGGCGGGGACCTGAGCTGCTACCCGGATCTTCTGCCTCTGACAGAGATGCTCAGCCAGCGCCGGGTGCCTATCAGCCTCGGATACACCAGCGGCAAGGGCTTCACCAAAGGCGATGAGGCCGGGCCTCTCATAGATGCCGGCGTCCGAGAGGTATCCTTTACAGTATTCTCCACCAGGCCAGAGCTGCGCGCAAAGTACATGCACGACCGCCAGCCTGAGGCGGCATTATCCAATCTGCGCCAGTTCTGCGAGAGCTGTGACGTGTACGGTGCATCTGTTCTTATACCAGGAGTCAATGATGGCCAGGAGCTGGAGAAGACCTGCGCAGACCTTGAGGAGATGGGTGTAAAAGGGCTCATACTCATGAGGTTTGCCAATGCCAGGGAGCAGGGACTCATATTGGGCAACGCCCCCATAATGCCCGGCGTAACTCCCCATTCTGTGGAGGAGTTCAAGAATATTGTTACTGATCTGAGCTTGCGCTACAGCTTCAAGATCACAGGCACGCCTCTGTGGGATCCTTCTACTGGAGCGCCGTTTGCCCTGGCCAGCCATAAGGAGGAGCTGAGCAGGCTACCAGCACTAAGAAGGGGCGCCACGATCCTGACCAGCACAACGGCCAGGCCCCTGATCTCGTCCATATTCAGAGAGCTCGGAGATAAGGTGAATGTGGCTGCAGTGGGAAAAGACGTGGGGTGCCTCATAACCATTGAGGACCTGGCAGGTCTGGATTTGTCCCAGGTAAAGTCCACAGTCCTGGTTCCGGGCAGGACCATGGCCCATGACAGGGATATGAAGGCCGTGCTCTCCAGAGATGGGATCAACAGGACAGTTGTTCGAGGGCCTGACCGCCTGACAGTTGATGGTGAGATGTCCATATCCATGAGCCTTCAGGAGATACTCGACCTGGAGATAGAGGCCTTTACCGAGCTCATTGAGGCCATAAACGCCCTGGGAGAATAGAATCCTGATTTGCGATCTCACTCATTGATCCATTTTGGCTCGAACCAGGGGGATCAATATGGCCCATGGCAGCTGAGTTAGATGATGTCTCCATGGGCAAAATGGTCTCTTCGATATCTCTTTTCAAGGCATGTCTTGGTTCCAGGTACAGTACGGAAGTTTTGATCGCCTCTTGATAGTGACAATCCTGACATAGCATCCCCTGATGGAGGGGTCCTGTCGGTGCTGGATTTATATCCCTGAAGCTGGTTCAGTAGCTGCCATCTATGCTCAAAATAACTCCTTACCTAGGCATAACCGTGCTGATAGTCTCTATCGGCGGCCTTTTCTACCCGAAGCTTGGCTATTTCTTACTGTTAGTCTTTGCCAGCCTGATCATCATAAGTCCTTTCAGGGGAAGGTGGTTCTGTGGAAACCTGTGCCCAAGAGGAAGCTTCAATGACTTCTGGCTTGGAAGGATCAGCAGGTCCAGGAGAATTCCCACCATCATGAAGAGCATGTGGATCAGAGTTCCCATATTCATAGCCATGATGGGATTCATGGTCTGGAGGGTTTTTGGAACTCAGGGAATTGTGGATAAGGTAGGCATGGTCTTTGTGGTCATGTGCATACTGACCACCTCCATCTCCATATTGCTTGGAATCTCCATATCTCCCAGGGCATGGTGTACCTTCTGCCCCATGGGCACTCTCCAGAGGACTCTTGGGGGCGCCAGGTACCAGCTCAAAGTAGATAGGGATCTGTGTGTTGAGTGCAAGAAGTGCCAGAAGGATTGCCCCATGCAGCTTCCCGTCAACGAGGTTCTGGAGAAGCCCGACTGCATAAAGTGCGAGAGGTGCATTGAAGCCTGCCCCAAGGACGCTCTGAGCTTCTGATGCTCTAACTCAATCCCAGAATGGCATAATCCAACAGCCGCTGTCGCACATAATGCGACAGTCTTTCTTCTATCACTGAGAGTCTCCCTATGGCAGCCTATGGTCGCAGCGGATATAC
>DATMZB010000364.1:0-6720 GCA_035560655.1 Methanotrichaceae archaeon
ATGCGGTACCTATTCGGCCTAAGCCATCTGTCCGCGATATGTCTTGAAAAGGTTATGCTGAATATTTAACCATTGTGTCTGCCGGCCCGGATGTTCAGACGAGGCGTCTATTTCTGTGTGTGTGCATCAAATATTGAGGCAAAGAGTTCTTTTCTTAAAGAGTAATTGCCTGGCTATATGAAGCAGTTTCTAATTACGCCTGCATCTGGCAAGCGGTTAATAGGTAAAGCTTTAGCAAAACATCCTGCCTTAAAGAATTCCCTGGATTCAGGGAACGTCATCATCATCGCCGGCACGACCAATGGCTATGTGGCTGAGGAGGTGCTGAATAGCATCGATCAGGCCGAGGGCTTCTCAAGACAGCGCTTCTTCCGCGGCATTACTCTTCCTCCATGGAGGCCTACTGCAGAATCTGGGAGGATGCTGGACACCAGCGGCTTTCCAGGGGATGTGGTGATCACCAACGGGATCTGGCAGAAGGGAAAGACGATATTTGATGTGGTCGATGATCTGAAGGATGGTGATGTCATCCTGAAAGGTGCCAATGCACTGGACCCGGTGCGAAGGCAGGCTGCCATCTACATCGGCGATACCAAGGGCGGCACTACAGGCGCTGCACTGCAGGCTGTGGTGGGCCGGAGGGTTCAGCTCATACTTCCAGTGGGCCTGGAGAAGCGTACAACAGGCGACCTAAATGAGCTGGCAATCAGGCTGAATGGACCTGGCTTAAAGGGGCCGCGCCTTTTGCCAGTGCCAGGCCAGGTCTTCACAGAGATCGATGCAATCTCTCTATTGACGGGCGCAAAGGCAGAGCTGGTGGCCGGTGGCGGCGTCTGTGGAGCCGAGGGGAGCATATGGCTTCTTGTCAGCGGAAATGGTGAGCAAGAGGCGGCGGCTGAGAAGCTGATTAAATCTATTTCATGGGAACCTGGGTTTGAGCTCTGATAATCACAAATGCTCTTTCAGGCGCAAGCTATTCCTAGAGCACTGCAAGAGGACGCACTCTAGTATAACTTGAATATGTGGTGGGAGGGAGAGAGATGAGGCGTTCGCTATCAGTCGTCATTTTCTTGGTGACCTTGCTGGTCTTCACTTTGCCCCAGGCAGACTGCCTCAGGGTAGATTATAGCACAGGAAGCTCTGCAGGAACCTCACATTCCTCTGAGCAACTGGAAGTATCAAGCTCAGTAGGCTATGTTGAATCTGCTGGGATTGATCTGTCGGGCATAACAAGATCCATGTCTGCTTGCGGTGTTGGCGATGCTGCGATCAGCGATACCGTGAGCGGAAATGACTACAGCGCAACAGGATCGTTTAGTGGCAATGGCCAGATCAGCCTCGGCGCATCGAGCCTGGCCACCCCCGGAAGCGGCGGGATTTGCCAGGACGTCGACCTGGCGGGAACGGGCAGTGCGTCCATCTCATGCGTAAGCGGCTCTCAGCTGGCCAGCCAGGCATCCGTTGTGAGCAGTGGCACGCTCATATCTTCGCAGGGGTTGAGCGCCAGTTCAGGCCAGGTTGCCTCATCAGGTTCGTCATCGCTTCAGGGAGATTCCGTGGGCCTGAGGTCACAGATCAGGAACTCGCTTGGCAGGTACTCAAGGGAGGATGTCCAGCAAAATGTCGAGAGCGCCATAAATGCTGATCACTCATCATATGCATCAGAGAATCTCATATTATCCAGCTGGTCCAGGCAGGGCAGCGGCAATATCCTGCCCATCTCGGACGTCTGGACCAGCGCCGATGGAACCAGGCAGATCACAAACGATATCGTTGGAAGAGGCTTCATCTACAACATATCGGGGACTTCTGCCATCGGCTCGGACTTCGCAGCCATCGCTCAGCACCTTGGCGACGTTAATGGCTGGCTGCATTCCAACCAGACTGTGAAGAGCTATACAAATGGCGAGTTCCTGAATGCCTCCAATGATCTCATATCTGCAGGCTCTGTAGAGGGCGACCAGGTAGCCATAGCTGATGCTTCAAAGGCTCACATATACCAGAGCCTGACTGCTACTGGCGCATTGACCGAGCTGGTGAACTCATCCATTGGCAGCGATCGCTCTTCAGCGGCTGTCATGATGACCAATGGAGATCATGTGGATGTAGACACCCTTGCAGATGCCTGGAGCAACATAAACGACTCCACAGTCTACCACAGGACTGAGGCCTGCCTTGAAGCCGCAGGATGGGCATCAAAGGCAGAAGCATCGAGCCTTTCAATCTACAGCTCCAAATACGCATCATCCATGGGAAGGTGGGTGGCTCCAGGCTTTGGAGACGTCAGCACCAAGGCAGAGACGGTTAGGAGCGCAACTTCTGATGTGGAGATCACCAATGATAGCGATATGGCCTCTGCAGAGACGAGCTCGGGTATCATATACGGGTCGGGCTTGGCCAGGCTCTCAGGCCTCAGAGCTGATACATCAGGCGATTATGTCTACAAGTTCCAGACGCACCTGTATTCGCATGCCTATCCAAAGAACGAGCACCACGATATAGATGAGTATGTGTCCACGCAATCTGTGGGCATAAACGGCAAGGGCATCCAGACAGATATCTACCGCTGGGACGCGGGGTCGAAAGGCTGGAGCCTTAACAAGAGCTACTATTCGCCATCAGAGTACACAAAGGTGATCAGGGCAAACGACATCCTGACCTCAAACTACACATGGAAGAAGCTCTGGGAGCTGCCTGCTAGGAATGTGACGCCGAGTGCAAGCCTTCCATGGGGCATCAAGATGATGTACAACAATTCGGACCTGAACCACAGCAGTGGAGGCAGGTGGATAGATGTGGCTGTGGTAGACTCGGGGATAGATGCACAGCACCCAGATCTGGTCATGAGGCTGGAGGACTATGCAAATGGCTATCCCACATTTGGACCGAATACAGGCCCGGGCGAGCTTGATCAGTCTGATGCATCCGGGCATGGAACCCATGTATCTGGTACCATAGCTGCAGATGGCGGGTTCGATGGCCTTGGGATCTGGGGGATGGCACCTGAAGCGAACCTGCGAGCGTTCCTCGGACCCAAAGAAAGAGGAATCAATAGATCCACGGATCTGGGGGCAGAGATAATCTCTATGTCCTGGGGGGTTAACGGGTATCTTCCAAGACAGGAGACGTCCATTAAAAACGCTATCAATTATGCCATAAATTATGGCGTGCTGCCAGTAGCCGCTGCGGGAAATGGAATTGCTTATGGTGCAAGAAAAGAGTCCTTTTCAGACATAGTCTTTCCTGCAAGGTTGCCGGGCGTGGTGGCTGTTGGCGCTGTGGACGAGCAGGGCAACGCAGGATGGTGGGTCTCGCCTGGATATAACAATGGATCAGGTGTGATTGACTCTAAGATGGTCATGTTCGGCGCTCCTGGAGTATGGGTATACTCCACATATCCAACTTACAAGAGCATCTTCGATCCAAATGATACGGCCAGACATTATGATAACATGAATGGAACAAGCATGGCAACCCCACATATCTCAGGCCTTGCAGCCAAGATCTGGTCAGAGAACCTGCTCTACGGCTGGGGCGCTGGCCAGGTCAAAGGCCTGATGCAGAGCATTGCCAGGAAGAACGATGTCACAACCGTTGCTGTGAATCCAAGGGCTACAGAGTTCTTAAAAGAACTCCTCTGGGCTGAGTACCATTACGCTAAAGATCCTCCCGGTGAATATTATTCCCAGCTGTTGCCATATGTAAACGGATCTCAATGGGTGGGTCCGCTGCCCATACGGCAAGGAGACGACCCTCTGACAGGCCTTGGGATTCCAAAGCTTCCTGAAGGATCGATTTGAGGGGGCTATGCTCCATCTTTTTTTTCTTTATGAGAGTGCTAATAGGTGGCGTTAACAATGCCCAGTCTGCAGAATGGTCCGTTACAGAACTCTCCTCAGCAATGGGACTCTCCCGAAAACCAGGTGGCTGGCCAGAAAGCATATCGGTACTGCGATAGCACTCACGATTAGGAATTTGATGAGCGGATGCAATGAGAAATCCCTGAAGGCAAGGGCAGTCAGTATCAGGATCGGCGCATGGAATAGGTAGACTGAGAAGTAATTCTTTGACATGAACCTGGTGAACTTGCCCTGCTTGTTAAAGCGCTCCCTGAAGATGACTATGATCCCAAGGCAGATGCCAACGCAAAAGAACGATTCCCACAGGGCATAGGCAGCGCTTTGCCAGTACAGGCCGCCTGAATACCTGGTTATGTCTCCGGAAAGCCCGCCTCCGAGGATTATGATGGCCATCCAAAAGATCGAACCTCCTATCATGGAGATCTTAAACCAGGCAATCCCAAATGAGTAAGGGATGCGGGACAGCCAGTTGTTCCTGTAAGCGAGCACCCCTATGATGAAGAGGATGATGTACTGGGAGAAGTAGCACAGCTGCATGTTCATGACGCTCGTGCCTATTGGCAGGACCTGCCGGATGGAGAATGCGCAGATAGAGATGAGGAGTCCTAGAGCCACAACCTCCATATGTCCGGGAAGCTTTCCCGCCTCCGACTCATCCATCTCCTCCTGCTCATGCAGCCTGTCTGGACTGTTCAGGATAAGCCTGATGGTAGCATAAGCCGCAGTGAAGATCAGAAGGGCTAAGGCAAACCACATGGGCCCTGAGCCACCAAGGAAGTCCAGGCTCAGGATATAGTGCTGGAAGGCCTGTCCGGGATGAGGACGGGGCGTGCTCCATTTGAAGGCCAGGATATAGTAATCGATCAGGGTATTGATGAAGAGCATATAGATCAGGGTCGGTATGCCCAGCCTCACGGCGCGGTCGAGGACGAACTTGCCAAAGCCCTTGTGATCAAAGGCGCCTGGCACGAAATAGCTGGCAAGCAGGAAGAGGAGGCCCATGGAGTAGGCCTGAGTGAATGATAGATACATTCCAAAGACCGCAAATGAGGCAATGTCGAGGTTTGATGGCTCCTTATAGTACCAGCTTCCCATGCCTGAGTAGGTCACGGCTGCATGGGTCAGGATCACGAAGACTATCATGAGCCAGCGGATATTATCGACATAGAGCATCCTTTCAGGTTTTGGATGGCCTTCAGGCAAGTTCTGCACAGTTGTAAGAGATCAGCCTTTAAGATAAGCCTTGTTCCTTAGAGCAAAACGTGAGTTTGGGCTGCAATCAGCGCCTCACATGATGCCAATCTCGACCAGCTGCCTCCTGCTTATGCCTATGCAGGATGATCATCCTGGGACGCCTGATCTATGACGACTCAAAAACCCTTCCGAAATCTAATTCATTTAAGAGTGCCCATTTCTTCAAGGGCTTTGAGCCCAGACAAAAATAAAAGAGGTCGATCATGATCATAACCACAACCCCCAGCATTGAGGGAAAGAGGATCGTCGCCTACCTTGGCCTGGTGGATGGCGAGGCAATTCTAGGCGCAAATATTTTTGCGGATATCTTTGCAGGCATTAGAGATATCATCGGCGGCAGATCTGGAGCCTATGAAAAGGAACTTCGCAACGCCAAGGAGATCGCTCTCAGGGAGATGGAGGATGAGGCCAGAGCTCTTGGAGCAGACGCAATAGTGGGCGTGGACCTTGACTACGAGACCATAGGCACAGAGAGGGGCGGGATGCTGATGGTCACTGCGTCTGGAACTGCTGTTAAGCTGAGCTCTTGAAAAATTTTAGCCTTAATTGGGAGCAGGGATGAGGATATCCCTGCTCAAGATTTGCCTATCTTGCGGTAATATCCTGCAGTGCTGTTGTAGAAGCTGGTATCAAAGAGATCATCTCTGGACAGCGTCTTGTTTACATATTTCAGGTCATGATCCATCTCTGCGTACTCCACAGTAGATCCGACCTGCGCATTTGGATCGCTTATCCATTTGCCGTCCCAGGTCTTTATGGAGTATCTAATCTCTTCAAGGTCCTGGCCGGTCCTGTTTGCATATATCTCTGCAGCCTCATCCGGGTGCTCATTGATGTAGTTGGTGGCCTTGATGTGAGTCTGAACTATCTGCTTTATCATCTCGGGCTCTTCTCTTATCAGCCTCCCGCTGGCCACTACGCAGCAGCAGGCATGGCCCGGCCACATCTGGCCAGATGACAGGACGTACTTGCCAATGCCCTCCTTCTCCATAATGGCCGGGCTTGGCTGAGGCAGGAACGCTCCATCTATCTTGGCATCGTACATGGCAGTGATTGCATCCCCAGGCCCCATGGGCGATATCTTGAGGCTGGACGTGTCTATGCCGTTATCCTTGAGCCACTTTCTGAGCACTATGTCCTGCACCGACCCTGATGGAAAAGTGGCGATATTCAGCCCCACCAGAGACTTAGGGCCGTTATACAGGAGGCCGGATCTGAGAACCAGGTTCGAGCCCTGGGTGTTGACCCCTGCGATTATCCTGGCGTCCAGGCCCTGATCTATAGCCGAGATAACAGGAGCTGTACCCACATAAGCTATGTCCAAGTCACCCCTAAGCATTGCCTGCATCTCGGGAGGGCCGGATGGATACCCGAACTCCTTTACTCCAGTGACCCCAAAAGGCCTAAGATCGCTCAGCCACCATCCCTTCTCCATGGCGACCATCTCTGCTATCTGATGAGTGCTAGGCTGGTACCCGATGTTGAGCACTATATCCTCAGCAGCAAAGGCAGAATAACCAAGAGATGCCAATAGCAGCGCTGTAGTCAATATCAGTATAAAGCTCCTCAAGTGTTGCACCTCTTCTTAATTGAGCCCTTTAGATAC
>DATMZB010000365.1:0-2457 GCA_035560655.1 Methanotrichaceae archaeon
GTGTGCTGACAGGCTTTGGCTGAGTGCTGGAGATCCGATGGCCGGATAATGGCCGCTCTGGTGGGCGTTGCTATGTGGCCATTTGGGCAAGCTGAGGTTTGAGAGATGCGCGCCGTAGAGGGCGTAGCATAATATATCAGCTTGCAGGTCCCGCAGGCCAGGTCCTGGCCATGGTGCGGCGCAAGGGTATGTGATGGCATCAGGGAGGGGCAGGCCCCTCATCTCCATGGTGTCGGGTCCCCCTGATAAGGGCGCTGTGTGAAATTCAGGCGCTGCCCTAACCATGCTTCACATGCTGTCGGAGCAGGCTCGGTAAGGCTGCCACTACGGTGGTCGGTCCCCCCAGGGGCGCTGCGGATCAGTGCTTATCCGGCCTGCATATCCCTTGCATCTTGCTTTTGCTTCTGAATATCCAAAAGTTCTTTTCTTAGCCCAGACCTCCAATTCTTGGCATTCGTCTGCACGGAACCCACCCGCATTAGAGGGTTAAAATCGACCGTCAGAGAAGAGTATTCTGAATTCGGTTCCATTGCTCAGGTTGATCTGCAATTTTCCCTTGATCTGCTTGACCAGATCTGCGACCAGCTTAAGGCCCATGGTATGAACCTTCTGGAGATCCATGGATTTCGGCAGTCCAGCCCCGTCGTCCTCAACGACCAGCAGGACCTCATCTCCTTCCAGGCGATGGAGAGTGATTCTGATACTGCCCTTCCTATATTCAGGGAAGGCATGCTTGAGGCTGTTTGAAACCAGCTCGTTTACTATCAGGCCGCAGGGAATGGCCTTATCTATCCCCAACAGCACTTCATCTAAGTCAAGCTTGAGTTCTATCTGCTGCCTGTCGACTCCAAAGGAGCTGAAAAGGAAGCTGGTCAGGTTGCTTATGTACTCTGCGAAGTTCACGCGGGCAAGGTTCTCGGACTGATACAGGCTCTCATGGACCATTGACATGGACCGCACCCTATTTCTGCACTCTTCCAAAACCTCTGTCACGATCTCATCCTTGATGTAGCGGGCCTGGATGTTGAGCAGGCTGGAGATTATCTGCAGGTTGTTCTTGACCCTGTGATGAACCTCCTTCAAAAGGGCCTCCTTCTCTTGAAGAGACGCAGTCAGCTCCTTTTCAGCTCTCTTGCGATCGGTGATGTCCCTCATGCATTCAATCGCCCCAACTATGTTTCCCTGGCAGTCGCACAGTGTGGAAGCCACTCCCAGAAGGTAAACTTCGCCACCGCCGAGGTTGGGCATGTACGACTCGCCTATTAGGGCATCATCCGTCCTCTCTATCTTGGAATATTCCTTCTCTACCTCAGCCTGGGGCCTTAGAACCAGATCTATTAAAATAGGCCTCCTCTGGCCGTAGAAAGGCAGAGAGTACTCATAATTTCCTTTTCCCAGGATGTCCTTGGCCTTGACTCCAGTCAGGGACTCCATGGCATGGTTCCAGGCTATGACCTTGCCATCCCTATCTATTACCACGCTTGCATCTGGAAGGAAATCTATTATATCCTCCAGGCGCCGCCTTGATTCCCTTAGAGCCTCTTCTGCCTTTTTGCTCTCAGTAACATCGGCGCCAATGCCAATCCCACCCACCATCTGGCCATCCTTATCCAGGAAGTTATTGGAGTGCCATCGAAGCACCCTTCGGGACCCGTCCTTGCATAGAATCGAGGTCTCGAAGTTCTCCACACGCTCGTTTTTAAGCAGCATCTCTCTAACCCGCTCAATCATCTGAGCACGATGTTCTGGGTCAGGGTAAAGCCACTTCCAGCTCCTAGCATGGCCCAGGGCCTCATCTCTGGAGTAGCCGGAGATGCGCTCAGCAGCGCGGTTCCAGAAGGTGATGTTTCCATTGGCATCAAACATGTCTATCCAGATAGCTGCAGTGTCCAACATCTCGTTTTGGAAACGAAGAAGTGAGGAGAGCCTCTCCTCAGCGAGCTTTCTTTCAGTTATATCGCGGGCAACGACGCACAGCGCCTCCCTTCCGCTGTAGGTGATGAGGTTGCTATTGACCTCGAAGTCTTCCAGGGTGCCATCCCTACGGCGGTATTTTCTAAGACCTATGAAGTGATGGCTGTCTCTTCTGACCCTCTGTATGTTGGCATCTATGCTCTCATTATCATGAGCCACTATATCGCACAAGCATAGCTTTGGCATCTGATCTTGGGTGTAGCCCAGAAGGCGGTAAAATGCGGCATTTGCATCCAGCAGGCGCTTATCCTCAATGTTAACCAGGAAGACCATGTCTGTGGATTGCTCTACAACGGCACGGTAGCGCTCCTCGCTCTCACGAAGAGAGTCTTCGGCCCGCTTCCTTTCTGTAATGTCGTTTAGGATTACTACCTTTCCGCCGAACTTCTCGCTGACATCAAGCATCTGAGCGATCTTGACCTGGAACCGTCGCAGGCCCCTGTCGGTTTCCATCCCCTTTTCAAATATCGCTTCCCTCTGGTC
>DATMZB010000366.1:0-4394 GCA_035560655.1 Methanotrichaceae archaeon
AAGCAATCGAAAAAGAGCGATTAAGGGGCAGCCAGTGGCTGCCCCATATCCTATAAGCTTTAGCTGAACATCCTGAGGGCTTCTATATTGCCATTCTCTTCATCGCCCATGACCTTCTTGATGGCCTTGGCGAAGTCATCCACGCCTACAATGGTCTGGCCGTTTCTAATGGCATTCATTCCTGCCTCGACCACCACAGACTTGAGGTCTGCGCCGCTTGCTCCTTCGGTCTCCTTTACAAGAGCCTGGAGATCTACGTCATCAGCCATCTTCATGTTCCTGGAGTGGATCTGAAGTATCTTGTACCTGCCTTCGGCGCTGGGCATTGGTATCTCGATTATCCTGTCAAACCTTCCGGGACGCAGAAGAGCCGGGTCCAGGATATCTATCCTGTTGGTGGCTGCGATGATCTTTATATCGCCCCTGGTCCTGAAGCCGTCCATCTCTGCCAGCAGCTGCATCATGGTCCTGTTGACCTCAGCGCTTCCTGTAGTGCCGTCATGAGTTCTGATGCTTCCTACAGCATCGATCTCATCTATGAATATGATTGATGGAGCCTTCTCACGGGCCATCTGGAATATATCACGCACCAGCTGGGCGCCTTCACCAATGAACTTGTGAACCAGCTCAGAGCCTGACATGTGTATGAATGTAGCCATGGACTCGTGAGCCACTGCTTTGGCCAGCATCGTCTTTCCAGTGCCGGGCAGGCCGTAAAGCAGCACACCTCTTGGGGGCTCAATCCCGACGTCCTTGAAGATCTCGGGCTTTGTCAGTGGCAGCTCCACAGTCTCCCTGATCTCCTGAATCTGGGACTCCAGGCCACCCACGCTGTCATAAGACACCTCTGGTGCCTCTATGAGCTCCATAGTCTTTGCGCGGACATCTACAGACCTGTCCAGGATTCTGACTATGGTCAGGCTGTTGTTTATGGCCACACGAGTGTTGGGCTCAAGCTGAGACATGAGCTCTGGAGGAGCAGTGGTGATGAACTCCTGGTTGTTGCCGTGCTGTCTAAGCAGTACGTATTCATCTCCGACTTCCATAACCGTGGCCAGGAAGAGAGGCATTCTTCTAAGTATCGAATTTTCATTCTTGAGCCTCTCAATCTCCCGCACATACTTCTTGTTGGATATCAGTGATTCGAACAGCTTAGCTCTTGCCTCTTCTCTCTCGACCTTTATTGTCTCCAGCTCTTCCGCTAGAGACTTGTTTTCGAGTTCAAGAGCAGAGATCCTCTTTGAGACCGACTCTTGAATGGTTTCCTGATCTGACACGGTCGTTGATTCACTCATATGCATAGGGCAAGATCTTCCATCATATAAATGCATGCCTAATACTATAGGGCAAGATGTGCTAATCAGCCAGGTTTGGACTACTTCTCTATCACAATTGTAATAATGTCACCATCTTCAAGCAGGTGATCCAGACCCGCTCGCTGCCCGGCGTGCTTTGCAGAGGTTCCCCAGATGGATGCGTATCGAAACCTCTTTCTGAAATCTTTGTGAATCCGGTCACACAGATCGCCCACTGTGGACCCGGACGGGAGGATCATGGGCTCATCCATATCGGGCTGGCCCCCCTGAGGCTTGTTGTATATCCTGATCAGGTCCAGGCTGCCGAATATTTCGTCCTTTAATTGGTCAAAGCCCGATCCAGTTAGGGCTGATACCAGTAGGACGCCAGAACGTGGAAGCCTTCCAGAAGACGCATCTTCCAGAAGGTCTGCCTTGTTCATGACAGTCTTTGCTTGAAGGTACTTCCTCTCCTCCAGAGCATCTATGAACCTCTCCTGGGTGAGGATCTCACGTATGAGGACATCAGCACTGTGTATCTTGTACTCGTTGAGTATGGACTCTATTGAGCTTCTCTCAATCCCCGGGTCCACAGTGCTGTTTATGGTGATCCCGCCCTTGGCAGTCTTTCTTATCAGCACATCCGGAGGGCTCTGGTTGATCCTGATGCCATGGCTGCAGAGGATATCCAGATATGGCGCAGGGTCCGGCTGGCCGGGATCGGTCACTAGCAGTGCCAGATCAGAGGACTTGATAGTATTCAGAGCATCTCTTGTGAGCATCAGGTCAGGCATGTCCAGGATCTGGATCTTGGCTCCCTTGTAGGCTAATATGCCAGGAGTTGTGGCCAAGGGATCTTCGCTTGGCTCGGCTCCGGTGAGCCTGGCGAGCATGGTCGACCTGCCAGAGCCAGTGGGCCCCACCAGGACCACAGTGGCATCACCGGCCTTCTTAACGCCCGTAGCCTTCTTGGCCTTCCTGGACTGCTTCTCCTGCTCCTCACGAAGCCTGGCGATTTTGGCCTTAATACGACCAAGGTGGTGCTCAGTGGACTTGTTCTTCTGGGTGCCCGTTATCTCCTTCTCCAGGTCCCGGATCTCCTCCTCTATCATCATCTTCTGCCACACCTTCCTGCACCAATATAGATTTCACATATAAAATGAGCATGCATGTTGGCATTTAAAAATCCAAAATATCTGCATATAAAGAGATTCAATATCTATAAATAGACAACCGCAAATTCGGCCTGCGTTAATCACATATAGAAGATGGGAAATTTGAATGCTTTAGTCCTAGTGGTAATAACACTATGTGTATTTGCACTTGCATACAGGTACTACGGCCTGTTTATTGCCAGAAAAGTCCTAGAGATTGATCCAAACAGGCCAACGCCTGCAGTGGCCTTTGAGGACAGTCATGATTATCACAAGACCAACAGGAATGTGCTCTTTGGCCATCACTTCGCAGCCATTGCAGCTGCCGGCCCGCTCATCGGCCCGGTCCTGGCTGCCCAGTTCGGATACCTGCCAGGAGCCCTGTGGATAATAATCGGGGCTGTGGTTGCGGGCGCAGTCCATGACATGGTGGTCCTCTTTGCCTCTGTGAGGCACCAGGGAAAGAGTCTTCCCCTCATAGTCGAGGAGCTGATCGGGACCAGGGCCGGCACCGTGACCTCGTTTGCGGCGCTCTTCATACTGATCCTCACCCTTGCCGGGCTCTCCATATCAGTGGTCAACGCCCTCTTTCAGAGCCCCTGGGGAACATTCACAATCCTATGTACAATACCAATCGCCCTGTTTATGGGAGTATACATTCATATCCTCAGGCCAGGCGATGTCAAAGGTGGAAGCATTCTTGGCGTCCTGCTCCTGATAATGGCCATATATGCAGGCCCTTATGTCGCTGCCAGCACGGTTCTGGCTCCGATGCTGACCTACACCAAGGATGCTCTGTCAGTGGCAATACCGGCCTACGGGTTCGCAGCCTCTGTGCTGCCCGTGTGGCTGCTGCTCTGTCCCAGAGACTACCTGTCCACATACCTGAAGCTTGGAACCATAGCCATGTTGGCTCTTGGAATATTCCTGGTCCATCCAGAGATGAACATGCCGGCAACGACGATCTACATGAGCGGCGGAGGCCCTATAGTTCCCGGAGCCGTCTATCCCTTCCTCTTCATAACCATAGCCTGCGGCGCCCTGTCGGGCTTCCATTCAACAATTGCCACAGGCACGACTCCAAAGATGATAGCCAGCGAGGGTGACATACTTTTCATCGGCTACGGCGCCATGCTGACAGAGGGATTCGTGGCCATAATGGCATTGATTGCAGCCTGCGTGCTGCTGCCCCAGGATTATTTCGCCATAAATGCACCGGCTGCTGTGTACAGCACTCTTGGCATGACCCCCGTCCACCTTCCAGGTCTTGCAAGCGCAGTTGGAGAGAGCCTCCAGGGCAGGACTGGGGGAGCAGTCTCTCTGGCAGTTGGAATGGCCTACATCTTCTCATCCATACCGTTCATGAACGGGCTGATGGGATACTGGTATCACTTCGCCATAATGTTTGAGGCCCTGTTCATATTGACCGCAGTGGATACAGGTACGAGGGCCGGCAGGTACATGCTCCAGGAGATGCTTGGCAAGGTAATTCCCAAATTTGGGGAGAGGAGATGGATGCCGGGGATAGCCATCACCAGCCTGGTCTTCACATTTGCCTGGGGCTATCTTCTTTATACGGGCGACATCACCACCATCTGGCCTATATTTGGGATGTCAAACCAGCTCCTGGCAGCCTGCGGACTGGTTCTTGGAACGACCATGATACTGGCCATGGGCAAGGGAAGGTATGCTCTGATCACAGCCGTGCCAGGAATCCTGATGATCCCAATAACCTTCAGCGCCGGCTATCTGAACATCACCACCAACTACCTGCCAAAAGGGCTGTACCTGCTGGCAGCCCTATCAGCCGTGCTGATGGTTCTCATGGCAGTTGTCTTCATTGAGGCGTTCAGGAGATGGCACGAGCTCTTGCAGGATCATGGCCGAACTGCCAAAAGATCAGGCTCAGGGCGGGCCGGGGCCGTGCTTGAGAGCGTCTGTGAGC
>DATMZB010000367.1:0-5014 GCA_035560655.1 Methanotrichaceae archaeon
ATCTCTTAGAAGGCGGTTATATTGGGCATCATCTTCTATGCCGCATTCCCTGGCCAGGGCGCGCAGGTCCGGCTGTATGTCAGCGCCCAGGTCCGATGATTCCATAAGGGCCTCTATCATGCCCGACACATCGCCCGCAGATTGGCAGCCCTGGGGGCCAGCCTTACCAAACCAGGCCTTAATCTCCTTCTCCATCAGCTACTCCTCTACACCTGCCCATAGATTACTTTCGGGCCGCACGGCTTGAGTTTAAATACCAAGCTCGCCCACTTAGAACTACCTCTCAATAAAAAAACTAGAGGCCGATAGATATGAAAGAACTTGTGGATCAGATTACCGCACGCCTCAAGGATCAGGGCATTGAGGCGCCTGAAGCTGAGATTTCTGCTCGCCTGAAGATGCTCATAGAGAACTTTCGCGTGCCTGAGGGCGAGGCCAGAAGAAGCGTTCTCAACTATTTTCTAAAGGAGCATGGCTTGACTCCAGCAGCGAGGCCGGCCAGCCAGAAGGTCAAGATCTCTGAGATCTCTGAGGAGAACAGGTGGGTAGACCTGGAGGTCAAGGTCGTCCAGCTCTGGACTCCTACGAGCACTGCAATCTCTCAGACCGGACTTATTGGCGACGAGACCGGCAGGATTAAATTTACTAAATGGGCCAGGGACAATTTGCCTGAACTCCTGGAAGGCAAGAGCTATCTGCTCAGGAACGTCGTCACCCGGTCGTTCCAGAACAGGTTCAGCATCAACCTCAACCGCACAAGCAAGATTGAGGAGATGACTGAAGAGGTCCAGGCACAGGAGCCTGCTGCTCGCGGTCCAACCGTCGAGGCCAAGATAGGAGAGATCAGCGGGCCCGGCCAGTGGGTGGACATAAGGGCCAAGGTCGTCCAGCTCTGGGAGCCGGCAAGTTCCTCCATCTCCCAGACAGGGCTCATAGGCGATGAGACCGGAAGGGTCAAATTTGTTAAGTGGGCCAGGGACAGCACGCTGCCAGAGCTTCTGGAAGGCCATAGCTATCTATTCAAGAACGCAGTCTCTGACGAGTTCCAGGGACGACTGAGCATCAAGCTCAACCGCACCAGCCTGATAGAGGAGCTAGCCCAGGAGGTAGAGGCGAGCGCTGGATCCCTGACTGCAGAAGATGCTCATGTGGCAGATATTCAGGAGCCGGGACGCTGGATCAATATGCGGGCCAAGGTGGTCCAGATCTGGGCCCCAACTAGCGATGCCGTATCTCAGTCGGGGCTGCTCGGCGACGAGACCGGGTCAATGAAGTTCGTCAAGTGGGCCAAGTCAGGCCTTCCCGACATGGCTGAAGGCCACAGCTACCTGATCAAGAACGCAGTTACAGACGAGTACCAGGGCAGGTTCAGCGTCAAGCTGAACAGCACAAGCCAGGTAGAGGAACTCTCGGAAGATATCGCAGTCGGGTCCCAGGCAGCCCTCTTCTCGGGTGCCCTGGTGGATATACAGAAAGGCTCGGGCCTGATCAAGCGCTGCCCGACATGCCGCAGGTCTCTGGCTAAGGGCCTGTGTGCCGACCATGGAAAGGTGGAGGGAGTATACGACCTCAGGATCAAGGCAGTGCTCGATGATGGCGACAGGGTACAGGACATACTCATGAACAGGGAGATGACTGAAAGCCTCACGGGCCTGACTCTGGACCAGGCAAAGGCCATGGCCATGGAGGCTTTGGACCATGAGGTTGTCAGAAGCCAGATCGAGGAGAAGCTGGTTGGCAGGTACTACACCGTAAGCGGTCCGCGCATAGATCGCTATATCCTGGTGGAGTCAATTCAGGAGCCTCCTGCGATTGTGTTAAACGAAGTGGACGACCTGATCCGACTCTCGGAGGTGGCCTAGATGGCAGGCTTCTCAAGAGAGGTGGCAAAGAGGGTCTTTGCATCAGAGCTCAGAAACTCCAACCTGGCCCTCAGGGCGGTAGACGACCAGGACAAGTATGCTCCCCAGTATATCCTCACACCCACAGGGGCCAAGTGCAACCGCATCTTCCTGGCCGGGACCCTTACTGAGAGGGATGACATAGGCGGAGATACAGAGTACTGGCGCGGCAGAGTGGTCGATCCCACAGGCAGCATACTGATCTATGCCGGACAGTACCAGCCCGAGGCGGCTCACATCCTCGCAGGAATTGAGCTTCCGGCCTTCGTGGCAGTGGTTGGAAAGCCAAGCCTCTATGAGACCGAGGACGGGTCGGTCCTCATCTCCATCCGGGCCGAGTCCATTCAGAAGGTGGACGAGACCACCAGAGACAGGTGGATCTTGGACGCTGCAAGGCACACCCTGGACCGGGTCCGCGCCCTGGAGTCTGCAGGGCCTGTTCCGGGTCCCGAGTTCGCAACCGCGGCAGAGGCCCCAAGGGATGCGTCCATGGACCTGGACAAGGCTCGAATGCACTACAATACCGATCCCAAGCAATACAGGCAGATGGTGGTTCGCGCTCTGGTCTCTCTCAGAGAAGACCTGAGCCAGAACGGTGCTGGGGCGGCTAGATCAGATCTGGCCGAGCCAGCCCAAGCAGTCACTGAACCTCCTGCGGCTCGGGCTGCCAAGCCTGAGCCAGTCCAGGATACGGTGGCTCAGGCTGCAGAGGCAAAGCGCAGGCCCGAGGCCAGAAAACCGGTTAAGTCTAAGACAGACAAGTCCTCCATAAAGGCCTGGGCCGATGGAGATGACGATGTAGAGACACTGAACTTTGGCAAAAAGGCCTGAAAGGTTTATATAAAGTATTGGAGCAATTAGCAGTGGTGAAAGGCATGGTGATTGGAGTAACGATGGTCAAGGTAGTGCCGGGTCAGGAGAAGTCGGTCTACAACGCCCTTCAGGAGATTGATGGGATAAAGGATGTCTACCACGTCTTTGGCGAGTTCGACTTCGTAGTGATCATCGAGGTCGAGGGCTTGAGCATGCTCAACCGTCTGGTGGACGTGATCCGCGAGATAGATAATGTAACAGCGACGCAGACTGTAGTCGGGGCTGAGCTTTAGCCCCCTTCTTTTATGGAGATAGCAGAGGAGATGGCTGGCCGCCAGAAGGCCATCTCTGTAGCAGAATTTTTTGAAAAGAATCGCCAGATACTGGGGTTTGACTCGGCTCCAAGGTCTCTCATCACCTGCGTAAAAGAGGCGGTTGATAACTCGCTTGATGCCTGTGAAGAGGCCGGCATCCTGCCCGACATCTTCGTCCAGATTAAGCGCTCTGGCGAGTATTTCGTGGTGGCGATAGAGGACAATGGTCCGGGCATAGTCTTAGAGGAGCTGCCCAGGGTCTTTGCCAAGCTCCTTTATGGGTCAAGATTTCATGTTTTGAGGCAGAGCCGTGGCCAGCAGGGCATTGGAATCAGCGCTGCTGTGCTCTACTCCCAGCTCACCAGCGGCAAGCCTACCAGGATCACATCGAAGATCGGGCCTGACAGGCCTGCCAACTACTGCGAGGTCACGATAAACACTGCCAAGAACGAGCCCGAGATCCTGAAGAGCTGCGAGGTGGAGTGGGAGCGCCCCCGCGGCACAAGGGTCGAGCTTGAGATGGAGGGCTCTTATGTTCGAAGCCGCAGGCAGTCGGTTTATGGTTACCTCAAGAATGTGGCCATAGTAAACCCCCATGCAAGGATCACCCTGGTTGAGCCCGACGGCACAAGGGAGATATTTGAGCGTGCTACAGAGAGCCTTCCAAAGCCCGCCTATGAGATCCAGCCCCATCCCTGCGGGATTGAGCTGGGTGAGCTAATCAAGCTCCTGCGGTACACTGAGAAGAAGAAGCTGGGCCGGTTCCTCAGGGAGACCTTCTCAAGCATCGGGGCAATTACCGCCCAGGAGCTGTCCAGCCTCTCAGGCCTGGACCCTGATAGGGTGCCAAGCAGCCTCGACCATGAGGAGGCAAAGAGGCTTCTGGCTGCATTCAAGCAGATCAAGGTCAAGTCCCCTCCTGTAGATTGTCTCTCACCAATAGGTGAAGACCTGATCAAGGCAGGCCTTAAGAAAGAGTACCGGCTGGACTTCATAGCCACGACCATCAGGCCTGTGGCAGTCTATTCCGGCAACCCCTTCCTGATTGAGGTCGGTCTGGGGTACGGTGGCGAGCTGGAAAAGGAGGGCAGGGTTGAGATTCTGAGGTTTGCCAACCGGGTGCCTCTGGTCTACCAGCAGGGCGCATGCGCCGTGACCCATGCAGTGGAGACCATGCCCTGGAAGAACTATTCGCTGTCCCAGCCGGGCGGGGGCGGAGTTCCCGTCGGGCCGGCAGTGCTCCTGGTGCATGTGGCATCCACGAACATACCATTCACATCCGAGTCCAAGGATGCAATAGCGGATATGCCCGAGATCCTGGAAGAGATCGGCCTTGGCTTGAAGGAGGCTGGAAGGAAGCTTCGGAAGTACCTCTCCAGGCAGAGCGTCCTGTCAGAGCGCAGGGAGAAAGAGGAGATAATAAGGAAGATACTGCCAAGGATCGCAAGCAAGCTTGCCGATATCCTAAACCAGGACGCGCCAGACATAGGTCCCGTGGTGGCAAAGATCATGGGAAACCTACTGGTCAAGAGGTCTGCAGTGCAGGAGAACGGCCGTACCATGGTTGAGCTGAGGGTTGAAAATCACACCGAGGCCACCAGGTCATTCAAGCTCCATGAGCTGCTGCCAGAGGAGGCCCTATCTGTGACTCCGGCTGCCAAGGCCATATCCATAGGAGACGGATATGACTATCACTGGAAGCTGATGGTAGGTCCTGGAGAGACTGCACTCCTGAGCTATACTGTGAGAACTGATGCTGCAAAGTTCTCTGAGCCCGTTGTGGAGGGATTGGATGCTGAGCTCGTCACAGGTGCCAGGGTCCTTTGATCGAATGTCGCAGATAGAGTGTGGTTTTAAATGAGCAGGTTGGAGGTGACCCAGGAGAAGCTGCTTGACCTGGCAAGGTCATTGTACGGCCAGTTCGAGAGGGGCGTGGTTCCTTATATCGCTCTTCCCTCCAGGACCAAGAACAACATAGAGTACAGC
>DATMZB010000368.1:0-2002 GCA_035560655.1 Methanotrichaceae archaeon
TGGATATCCTTGCCAAGGCTAAAAGAACGTTAGATAATGTCAGTACTGAGTCAGAAATGTATTTATTTAGGAATTAGATCAGCATCTTATACAGCAAGAACCTATCCAGAGACAAAGGCTGTATGCTATAGATCCCATGACCCTGAAGTGCCAGAGCCTTGAAATACGAGCGATGTATCAGAAATGATATTCAGCCGCCGTCTGATCACTGCTGGATGCGCAGGGAAATAATATATAAATTGAGATTGGAGCATGAGCATTTACTCAGTGCATAGTGAGCGGTTTCAAAAGGCAGTGAACTTCGAGATAGCTCTGGCTGCATTCATAGGCACTCTAGCGACCAACATAGTCAACATCTCCCTGCCAGCCATCTCCAGGTACTTCTATGTGGATACCAGGCTCGTCTCCTGGGTGTCCATCATCTATCTCCTGGCGTTGTGCAGCACGATCGTGGTCTTCGGGAGGCTCGCCGATATCAGGGGGTTCAAGAAGATCTTCCTTGCGGGCTTTGCAGTCTTCACAATCGCCTCACTTCTCTGCGCCCTCTCCTATGATATCTATATACTGATTGCATCAAGAGGGCTGCAGGCCATAGGAGCCGCCATGTTCATCGCTGTAGGTCCGGCCATGATCTCCACGATCCTCCCGCCTGAGATTCGAGGCAGGTCCATGGGGTACCTGAGCATTGCCGCTGCTGTTGGAATCGCTTTGGGCCCGGGAATTGGAGGCTTTCTGACGACTTATCTCTCCTGGAGGTCCATCTTCCTCGTCAATATACCAGTGTCCATCTTTGCAATAGCGCTGGGGATGAAGATAATCCCGGACGTGCCGGGCTCGGGATCTGATGAGAAGGTGGACTATACTGGGGCATTCCTGATCATGGCTTCAATGGCCGGCATCGCCTTTGCAATGAACATGGGACGCAGCCTGGGGTTTGGGTCGCCGCTCATCGTCGCCTCGATCCTAGTGTTCCTCGGCTGCAGCGCGGCCTTCCTTCTCAGGGAAAGAGGGATCTCGCAGCCTCTGGTGGATCTGGATCTGTTCCAAAAGAGGTGTTTTCTATATGCCAATGTGGCATCCATGATGTCCATGCTGGTATTTGCAGGGGCGATGTTCGTTCTGCCCTTCTACCTGCAGGTATTGAGAGGGTACCAGGCACACATCTCCGGCCTGATACTGATGGCACCGCCTCTTGCCATGATGCTCATAGCCTCATTTGCAGGAAGCTATGCAGATAGTCACGGCTCTAGGGGGATCTGCGCCGGGGCATCGATCCTGTCTGTTATATCCTTTGTACTGCTGAGCACTATAGATGGATCTACTCCGATGCCGCTTGTGATCGCCTATACGGTGCTGATGGGGGTGTCTATCACCATGTTCGTCTCCCCCAACATGAGCTTCATCATGGGCAAGTGCCCTGAAAATAGAAAGGGCATAGGCTCCAGCCTGACCATGGGAATAAGGTATCTGGGGTCGATGATCGGGGTGGCGTCTTTTGGGGCGGTGTATTCGGCATATCTGCCAGAAGCAGTTGGCAGCACATCCAGCCTGGGCATTGAAGCATCCACTGCCATGGCTTCAGCATTTCATAACTCCTTTATCCTGGGAATTGTATTCAGCCTCTTCATGCTCGTCTTCACTGCCATGGGGCAGTGGAGGAGATGCTACATATGCCCGAACTCCAAAGAAAGGATACATCAAACCCCTGCCATTGAGCTTTGTAATAGCTCATGACAATGAGCGATGAAAACAACCCAATTGGCAGGTCGTTAGAGCTGAGCAGTAAACATCAAGTTCTGTAATCCGTCCTATGCTCTTTACGGGATGTCAATGAATCTTCTTTTGGGTCAATACCAAGGAGCTGGGCTCCGCATATATCAATTGAAGATTATATCAGATGTAGCTCATTTGGCGAAATTCCATAATCAGCGATATATCGGAAGAGAATCATATTAGTATGGATTTATAGTACTCATGAACGCGGTGCTGGGATCTTATCCAT
>DATMZB010000369.1:0-6919 GCA_035560655.1 Methanotrichaceae archaeon
CCTTGGACTCAGACTCTATCATGTAGTATCCAGGCCTGGCTCCGCCGCCTCTGCGTCCTCTGCAGCGCCTTGGATCTCCTGGCGGAAATCCCCTGTCTTTTATGAAGATCCCGCTTGGGTCCATGGCCCTGATCTCTTTCATCAGCTCATCCATCACCGGACCTTCGCCATTCACTATTACCCCAAAGCAGGTCTCCTTGACATTTACGTCATGCCTTGATCCGTAGATCTTCATGGCGATGTCTGAAGGAAGGATATCGGACTCGGGGGATGTGATGATGTATTTTGTAACTCTCACTTATCTGACCTCCAGCACATAGACCGTCTCCCCCTCTTTGACATCTTTGAGCTTCTCCAGGTCCAGCACCCTGCCAATTATGTTTGTAGCCTGGAACTTCTCGCCTGAGGGTCCGTACCTCTTATCGTCCACCAGCTTTACGCCTACCAGTCCTATCTTCCTTGCCACCTGGTTGGAGACGCCTATAGATCCGGCCGGCACGGGACCCGTGGGCTTGTTCTCTGGCAGGATCTCTTTGTAGCTGACTGCATCGACCTCGGGCTTGAATAGAAGAGTGTTCTCGTATACGAAGTAGACAGGGAGCGGCCCCACAGGCCTCTCCTTGAGTCCCACAACATGCCTGAAGTAGTCCAGAGACTTGGGCGCCAGGTCGTCGTAGAGCTTCACTGCCACAAGCCTGCTTGCAGGTATGGCCGTCAGCTTGACCTTATTCTCCTTCAGAACGCCCATGGTGGTCCCGGGCTCCTGCTTGATCACCACTGCATCCTCTCCGGAGTAGCCCTCCACCTCGGCATCTATCCCCCTCTCCTTGAGGGCATTCAGGGCGTTGGAGAGCTGGGCACCCATGAGCATTATCCTCTCAGGCCTGACCCTGATGGTCAAAGCCTGCCCCGGTTCTGCAAGCTTTACCATCTCCATGCCCGATACGACCCTGCCCACAACTGAGTGTCCCGGGTTAGATGTCCTGTCTGACTTGTAGATGAATACCCTGCCCAGGCCCCGGCCGCTGGTGCGCACTGTCACTACGCCTTCAAGCCTGGGCTCTCTGTGCTCGTACTTTATGGGCTCGCCTTTAAGCCTGTCAGAGGAAAGGTAGGAGCTGGATGAAGAATCAACCACGAAGATGCCGTCTCTGGAAAGGGCCATGAAAAACTCTGCTCCATCAGGAGCATCGCCTGTGAGCTCGACCTCAAATCTGGTATAGATCTCCATGCCCTCTGTCAAAGGCAGGGCCATGTCCCTGGTAGAAATCTTCTCGGCAAGGTCTTCCCACTCGACTATGGGCTCTATCTTCAGTATCCTGTCATCCTTTGCAAGCCTGTCCAGGGTGTTCTTTCCTCCCACCACCTTGGCCAGGACGCCCCTGTTCGCAGATGGCACGCCATAGACTGCTGTATGCCTCTTCTTGATGAAGATCAGCTGGGTCTTCTCTGACTCAAAGCCTGCCGCGCCCAGGACCACCTCCCAGCGGTTGTATTCATGGGCGTCTCTCTCCCAGACGAGGCCGGTTTTAAAAGGCCCAAAGGCTGCTGCATCTGATGAAGACCACCTGCCCTCCAGTCCCTCGATCTCTCCCAGGTTCTCGTGCCAGATCTTCTGCAGGTCTGTGTCCAGAAGCTCAATTCTGATCTTGCCCTTGGTGGTGGTCAGCCAGTAGGAGTTGGTCTGCCTGGACTGCTCGCTCCTGCCCTTGATTATTCCTACTATTGCATCGACCTCTGGGGCTGAGCCTGCCGCCTCGAGGGCCAAAGCCAGGTTGGCCCCCGATTCCAGGTCGATCTCCTTTCCATCAACAGATACCTTCAATTTAACTCCCCAGCATCTCCTGCTCTTCCTCTTCTGTGATCTTGGCCAGGACCTCATCCGGCATGCCGGCAAAGACTGCCTTTCCGTTTCTCATGAGAAGGGCCCTGTCGCAGACGTTCTTGACGAAGTCCATGTCGTGGCTGATTATCACGAATGTCTCTCCAAGCTCCTGGCGGGCGTTTAGTATTGACTTGCTGACCTCTATCTTGGTTATAGGATCCATGGTGCCTGTGGGCTCGTCCAGTATTACAATGCTCGGCTCTTTGATTAGCACCTGGGCCATGGCAACCCTGTGCCTCTCTCCCTCTGAGAGCTCGTCTGGCATCTTTGAGAGGACTGCATCGGCCTGGTCCTCATTGAAGCCCACAGTCTCCAGCGTATGGATGGCCTTCCTCTCTGCCAGCTCAAAGGGCAGTGCAAGGCCTATGGACTCTGTCAGATTATCTATTACTGTCCTGGATGGATAAAGAGTATACTCCTGATGGAGCACGCCTATGTACTTCGTAGCTCTGCCCCGGCCTTCGGTGCCCAGCACTGACATGTCCACCCAGTCGTCGCCTACGCGAACATAGACGTTTCCTGTGGTGGGCGACATGATCCCGCTGATCATCTTTGAAAGAGTGGTCTTTCCTCCGCCAGACACTCCAACCAGGCCGAAGATCTCCCCTTCCTTGACATCGAAGGACACATTATCCACAGCCTTTACTACACCGCGATCAATGCTTATGTAGCGCTTGGACAGGCCGCTTACCTTGATGATAGGCTCGCCCACCTCAACGACCTCGCGCTTGCCCATCTCTCCAGCCATGGACAGGAACTCGGCTGCAACGTCTTTGGGCGCTCCAATGGAGATGACCTTTCCCTGGTCCAGGAGTATTGCCCTGTCAGCCAGGTCCACCATCACATCCTCCCAGTGGCTTGTGATGATCAGGGTCATCCTGAAGTCCTTGACTGCGTTCCTGATTGACTCGTGTACCAGCTCGGCCGTGGCAGGATCAAGGGTTCCAGTGGGCTCATCGGCCAATAGTACCATAGGCGACTTGGCCAGCTGCCTGGCCAGGACCACCCTCTGTTTCTCGCCGCCTGAGAGCTCTCTGGCTACATGCATCATGCGGTGAGACATGGACACCTCTTCAAGCAGGTCTGCCGCCCTGTGGACGGTAATGGTGTCGCCGGATTCCTCTACGGCTCTCATAACGTTGACTATGACCCTCTCATCGCCATAAAGGGCAAAGGTCCTCTGAAGCATTATGGCGATCCTCCTGACTACATCTCTCCTCAGGGGATCGTTGATATCAAGCTTTGCGAAATCAGCATCAGCAGGCTCTAGAATCCCGCCGCATTTGCACTTCTCACCTACGTGGCTTGGCGGCTCGACGTGCCTGCATCCCTTGCACCTTGCCACGTGGTAGATCACGCTTCCGCTGATGCCCGGAAAGGACTCTACGCCTCTCAGAACATGCATGAGCACGCTCTTGCCCGAGCCGCTCCTGCCCAAGATTCCTACCGACTCGCCCTCCTCTATCACCAGGTTGATGTTGCTCAGGGCAACAACTTCGCCAAAACGGACTGTAAGATCCCGAATCTCTATGAAAGGTGCCAAATTATCATGCCCCGTAAACTGAGTGTGATGCGAATTTCATGCTATGAAAACCACTTGGAATGATTGATACTTAAGTTTAACCTAGCCTGAACTCCAACAGCCGATAACGATTGTTACAGGATCGAGATCAAACTGCCTCAAAAGTCCAAGGACGATGAACCGACACAGCCGGGGCTTTGAAGATGGCAGAAGCACACCAAGAACTTCATTATTGCCCTGTCTGGCATTGCTTCCTCTTTCTCAGGTCCAATATGCCTTTATCTCCGACTGCAAGGCCTCCAAATCAGCCCCCATATCCTCAATAGGTTTTGACTGTCCAGGCCTGGATCCGCCTTCAGAGGTGTCACGTCCCATGAAATTCCCGGCCAAGGATCTTGTCAGGTGTTCAAAAACGTTTAAGGCATAAAGCCCGAGGAGAGATGCAGGGATGAGTCCACACCCGCCAGCGCCCGGACCTCATGCGATGAGCATCACCGCCATCCACAAAGGCGCATCTCTACAGCTTAAGCTTTGCATCCGCGCCCCTCTAAAAGGAGCATATCCTGCAGATCCTGCAAGAGTCACAATCAATGATAGAAGCGTCACATGGCCAAATCCGCGGCGAGAGATGCCCGTCCGCACCGCCCTCATCCCGCTGTTGAGCAGCCCTATGGTCGCGTTGATTCTAAGGCCCCTGTTGCCCAGGCAAGGCGCATTATGCCTGCCACCTCAATATGCCTGCCGCCTCAAGAATATCTGCTACCTCAAAAGATCCCGAGCGCCAGCGCGATCAGGGCTCTGGCAGTCAGCCACTTCTACCTCAGTACCTCTTCTTGTTCTTGTCCATGGAAAATGAGTCAGAGGATTTTTAAGAAAATTTTAATGGAACATTGGGATCATAGCCGGACTATGGACCTGATCTCTTTCCGGTCAGGCTCTCTATCTCGACTTTGATTACAGCAACTTTGGCTAAGGCCTCTTGCGGCCATTCCAGGGGATCCTCTTCATAATGGCGCATCAACGCCTCGATAGCCAAGCGCTTTCCCTCAGCATCCTCTATGAAGCTGGCCCTGCCAAAGCCGATTACTGATCTATATCTCATGCTGCAGGAGTTCCCGCTCCTCACAAGCTCTTGGTCTATGTCCATCTCAAAGCAGACCCTGCTATTCTTCATAAGAGCCTCTATCTTCATGCCCTCTTTTGCTGCGTGAAAATACAGGGATTTTCCATCGTAACCAAAGCAGAGGGGAACTATGTATGGCTGGCCGTCGCGGCACAGAGCCAGCCTGCAGACTCTGGCGCGGCTGATGATGGAATCTATCTCCAGCCGGTCTTTGATCTCCCTATCATTTCTCCTCATATCCTCGACCTTTGGCTGCGATATTCAATTACTTAGATCTTTAACTCTGATCAATTCTGCTCAATGCCTGCCAGGGCAGCGCCTTCCCTCTGCCCTTTCAGCCCCAGAGCTCTCAGGACGATATCTTTCTGGCTCAGGTTTCCAGTCACCTTCGACATGGGTGCTGGGGATAGCTTGACCAGGGTTGGAGCTACTATAACGTCATCTCTCAATGCAAAGAGAGGTTCCTCTAAAGCATCTATTATCTCCAGGCTGTAGTGCCCGGCCAGATGCTCCTCGCAGATGGAGCTGATGTTGGCGACGGCCTGCTTGGAGTTCATCATGCACCCTGCAACATAGAGACGAAGATACACCATCTCCTCAGCTGGCGCAATCATGCCCTTCCTGCCTGGGATCATGCCCTGATATATCAGGCTCGATTCGAGGTATGAGGTACCTGGCTCCTGGTTCTGGAGATCATTTTTTATAACTACTCCTCCATCTCATTCTATGAGGCTATCTCCTCTTGAATATACAAAAGGATAGCCTTCAGATGAAGTTCAGCTATCACCTACATGAAGTCTAGACATGCCGCCGGCTTTGATATTGCGGCCCGGAACGCGACATGGCCAATTTTTCTCTATTGGCGGATCATGTCTTTGGGTCCGAATCAGCTAGCGATTTATGGCTTGATGTATCAGAGAGTGAAAAGGCATATTCTAGTCTAAATCGAACTCCTTTCTAAGCTCTTCTGCCACCCTGAAGGGATCGCTTGATATCACGCTGCAGGCATACAGCTCCATGGCTCCGAAGTCGGCAGTCCTATTTGTCAGGTCCCCCCTGTCCACTATTCTCACAATTATCGGAAGATTTTTCCATCTTTCTTCTTCCTCGCTCCCTATCCCCTCAAAGATTGTGGAAGGAGGACATATGAGCGCCAGATTGAAGCTTCTCACGCCCAGGCGATAGAAGCACGCCAGTATTTTGGGAACGATATTCTTAACATCATCCAATGTCTTGGCAATCACCATGACCTCTTTCTCCTTTATCGGGGTCAGGTAGGCCATGATCCTCCCTCCGCCATGGGCGAATCCAAGCCCGAGCACCTCATGCGCCCTGTACAGATCCTCGAAATAATCGCCCTCATAATCGCCTGCGGCCTTCAAGAGATATTCTATCTTTCCATAGTGCATGCCCTTGGAAAGGCTCATCTGGTTATGTCCGTGGATGATGGAGCCCCCGGCCTTCCAAAGGCAGTTCCACATGAAGAAGAAGTATACGGCTTCTCTATCCTCCTTCTGCGCCTCTCTGGCCCATTCTATGGCGCAGTCCAGCCTGTCAGGAAAATCGCCAAAGGTGAATGGACTGTGATCATCGAAGATGACAAGGCCGTGATAACCATCGTACTTTCCTGGGTTGCTGGCAGTAAAGCAGGTATCATGCTTGAGCCTGCCGTTGACCAGAAATGAATCCCCGGGGGTCACATAGTAGGCCTTGGGTATGCAAAAGAAGCAGCCTTCTGTCCTGCTTAGCTCCGCTTCCAGGTCGATCTTCTCTTTAGTCTGAAATGGCCTCCGGCTCCTGAGCTCATTGAATAGAGCGCCTTCATAGGTGACCTTGTTTGTGACCTTGATTATCTTTTGAGCGGTGACCTGATCTCTTTGCCCATATCCTTTGACTACTTCTGGGTTCTCAGGGTAGATCAGCCTGCCAACATCGGACCTCACATCGAATAGCCTGTCCACCAGGGCTCTGTCCTGCAAAGCCAGATTGGATATTGAACCTGGCAAATCTATTATTGCCGTAATCCTTGGACTCATCACAAATATCTCGCCTAAGTTCCTTCAATCATCTTTGTCATGTCAAGGTATTAAATGATTGAGCGAGCGGCACATCATCCCTAACACATCATCAGTAATATGAGTACAGTCATCATGGCAAGGATCATAATGATAATGGATGCACTCATAGCAAAAGACCTGTGAGCTTTGCCTGTGACTTTTAGCTGGCAGCTGTGGCCACAGCATCCATGAGTACATATAGTCTGCAAAGCAATCCATCTTTAACTATTGCTGCCATTCTTATATAGATTAGGCTTCAAGACCATGTCCTTCAAGGGATAGCTATAAATTCTGGCTAGATAATTCGTCTTGATAGAGGGGCATAGGTAGGA
>DATMZB010000370.1:0-5490 GCA_035560655.1 Methanotrichaceae archaeon
CCTTCCTGAAGTTCGCCTGGCTCAGAAATCCGGCCTTCCAGAAGATGGCAGGTCCATAGAACTCCGAGTCTGAAAAATCGGCCCGGCCAGAGACCCTGGCCTTCCAGAACTCTGCCTGGCGGCAAAACCTGGCGCAGAGCATATCGAGGTCTCCAAGAAACCTGGCCTCTGTGAAGTTGGCTGATGCCTCAAAGGACGCTCCCCAGAAGTTGGCGTCTCCTGAGAACTGGCAGTCCCAGAAGCTTGCCTCTTTGCAGAACCTGGCGTCCCAGAAGTCGGCCTCGGCTCCAAAGACAGTTCCCTTGAAGCTGACCTGGTCCACGAACTTCGATCCTGCAAGGCTGATGTTTCCAGGGACCTCTGATGAGGTGATCCTGATCCGGCCGGGGATGATGCTGCTCGCGTGCTTGTCTCTTGGAAGCTTGAGCTCGCTTAAGTCCAGGTCGCCTATGACACAGACATGGTCGTACTCAGCAGGCTTTCCATCCCTGATCCTGGCCAGTATCTCACTGGCCTGAACCTGATTTGAGTCCGTAAAGGCTCGCCCCCGGATCAGTTCGCAGGCCTCATGTATAACACTTGTTGAGGACTGCTCTGAATATTACCGGCATGCCGTCTGGAGATCGCTTACTGAATGATATCATAAGGCTTTATTGTAATAAGGCCAATTGGTAGCCCATGGAGGGAAGCCAGTTTGAGATGGACTCTGTAATTCCTCGAAAGATCGAGGATCAGGAGATTGAGCGGACCTTGATGCAGGAGGTCTTAAAGCAGATGCCTGCCGGTGTGGTCGTCGCAGAAGCACCTTCGGGCAGGACAGTCATGCTCAATGAGCAGGTAGAGAAGATTCTCAAGGAGAGCTATGTTCCAACAGAGTGCATTGAAGACTACTGCAAGTTCAAATACTACCATCCGGATGGGACCCCCTACAGGCTCGAGGACCAGCCCATGGTCAGGTCCATACTGCATGGCGAGGTGATCGCAAGCGAGGAGGTCCACCTCCGCCCGGAGAACGGCTCTCACAGGATACTGAGCATAAGCTGTGCGCCCATCTTCGATAGGGGCGGCAGGAGGATCGCTGCAGTGAGCACCTTCTACGAGATCACTGAGAGAAAGCTCGCTGAGGAGGCCTTAATCGAGGCCAGAGACAAGCTGCAGGCCCTGATAAACGCATCTCCCCAGGCCATCCTGTCATTGGACCGGGAAGGGTACATCACGAGCTGGAACTCGACTGCAGAGTTCATATTCGGCTGGGCCAGGAGAGAGGTTCTGGGACAGAAGCTGCCCATAGTGCCTGCAGACAGAGCGCCTGAGTTCATGTCGCTGCGTGACCGGGTTCTCAGAGGCGAGATCTTCAGGGACATCGAGCTTCAGTGGCTTAGAAAGGACGGGTCGTTCATAGACGTGAGCCTCTCAGTTGCGCCTCTGAGGAGTTCCCTCAATGAGATCATAGGCATAATGGCCGTGATTGAGGACACAACAGAGCAGAAGAGGATGAAGGACCAGATCCTCTTCCAGGCCTCTCTTCTTGACCAGGTCAGGAACGCCATCATAGCCACTGACGGCGCTGGCAGGATCATCTACTGGAACACCTTTGCAGAGAGCCTCTATCAGTGGAAGGCCGATGAGGTCATGTCCAAGAGCATCTCAAGCGTGATACTTCCGCCCGAGGCACGCAGGACCTTTGAGGAGGCCACAAGCGAGATCAAGCTCATGTCCAATGAGGAGGGCGTGCTTGTGGTCAGGAGGAAGAACGGCAGCACCTTCCCTGCCTATATGGTAAACTCAGTCATCAGAGATCGCGACGGCGCGCTCAAAGGCTATGTGGGCGTGAGCGTGGACATAACCGAGCTCACCAAGCTCAAGGAGGAGCTCAGAGACTCCTATATCAAGCTCGAGAACGCCTTTGACGAGCTCAAGGAGACAGACGAGATGAAGTCTGAGTTCATATCCACGGCATCTCACGAGCTCAGGACACCGCTTACGGTCATCAGCAGCTACCTGGAGATGTTCGAGTACAACCTTCTGGGAGATTTAGATGATCAACAAAGAGAAAAGCTCCTGGTCATTCGATCCCAGACAGACCAGATGATCAAGCTGGTGGAGGATATGCTCGATGCATCCAGGCTTGAGTCCAAGAGGTTCAAGGCCCAGATGCATCCAGTGAGGCTGGAGGATGTGGCAAGGTCTGTGGTAGATGAGCTCTCAAGGCTTGCAGGCCTAAAAGAGCAGAAGATCTCCCTGGAGGTGACAGATACCCTGCCCATGGCCAAGGGCGATGAGCAGATGATAAAGCAGGTCTTCAACAACATCCTCACCAATGCCATAAAGTACACTCCTCCCAAGGGCCGAATTGAGGTCCTTCTCAGACGGGACGGAGAGCAGGTCCTGGCATCCATATCAGACACGGGGATGGGCATACCTGAGAAGTATCACGAGAAGGTCTTTGAGAAGTTCTTCATGGTCGTTGAGAGTGCAAGCTCCCTTACCAGGGAGACTGGCAGGATGGGCCTGGGGCTTGCCATTGCCAAAGGGATTGTGGAGGCACACAGCGGCAGGATATGGGTTGAGAGCGAGCCTGGACAGGGCAGCACATTCTACTTCACAATTCCCGTAGATAGCTGAGCTTGGAGGCAGGGGCTCAGGAATCGAGCATAGAATCGATATAAAATCGAGAGCGCGAGCAAATATCCACTCATATTGAAGCTCGATACATCAGGTATTGAGGTATGCAGGGGCAGCGGCCTTGGCCTTCCTGCCCCTGCACAGTCGATCTCCAGGCGTCTCTCATATCTATGCTGGAGCCACGGATACAACTAAAAGCACACCGAATGCGGCCGTCACGGAGCAGACTAAGGCCAGGTCGAGGTATTTGTATCCGACAACTCGTCGGGCGCAAGCCCTTATAGCGCTTGAGATATTTCGTTCCAGCATGGGCGCACCTCTGAACTTTCTTCCGAGATAATAACAAATTTACAGCCTTTGATTTAAATATCTAATTGAGAACTGTGCTTATTGAATGTGATGTTCTTATGAAAACTTCCTAATCAGGGCAAAGCAAATCAGCCATCACATGATATCGATATAGGGCTCCTGCTGGCAGTGACAAAGGCGCCCGCGTCCACTTCATAGGGCCTATCCAGCCTCATTCATCATCATTTATTCGTGCAAATAATGAAATTTTTTGATCAAGGCTCATTGCCTCAAGCTTTGAACAGGTTGCTCTGGAAGATACAGCGGATGATGCTTTGAAGGATCTGTGGTCTTCAAGCGGAGGCGAGCCTTGCGCGACGATATTGCCCCTGCTGGCTTTGCCTTCACAGGCGATGTGCAGTATTCAGCACGACAATTCTGTAATGCCGTGCAGTAGCAGCCGTTCAGAATGCTAATTCTTTAATCTATATAATGGCCGGAGCTATATTACTGGTTGTGAGATAGATGGTGGCCTCAGGAATCTTTAGTATCCTCTTCCTGGTAATTGTGCATGTGGACAATGGGCCAGGAGCTGAGATCTCTTTTAGTCTTCAGAGGATTTCGGTGGCTGGCTGCGCTCTGCTTCATATTCTCCCCTCTCCAATGGAAAGGCCTGGTGCCTCCTGGCGTCCAGATGGAGCAACGAAGGCAGAGATGAATAGCCATCTATCTCCATATTTCTTTGCGCTAACTGTTATTAATTTATTAGATAAATGCGGCTCTTCCAGCTGATGTTGATTTTTGAATCATTTGCATGGACCAGCGGAACCGTCCTGGAATATTGTACAGGAATATTGTACCGAAATTTCGAATAGAAATAACTGTTCCGAGCGCCGTTTCAGCGGCCTATTTAGCGTTGGACGGGCATATATGGTGATGATGAGACAGATTGCCATATGCATGAAAAAGCGAGGGCTTGAATAGCATTCGTTCATATCGGCGCGGCATTATAAGCATCGACTAAGAGATTCTCCCTCTTGGCCCGGTCTTTGATGATGTTGAAAATCGCACAGTTCAAGATCCGGCCTTCTCTATCCATCCGCTGCTGTGATGTCGGCACTATATCGGTCGTTCTGAGCAGAGCGACCTACAACTTGACCCGAGATGAACCTTGCTTATGCGGCATAAAAACCAACCCGGGCTGGGGTCTCATCATCAAAAGGCCCGGGCCCACCCTCCCAGAAAGGTGATCCGTTTGATCTTTGAGTGCTTTGACTGATCTGTCCCCAGCGGTCAGGCACTGAGAAATGTGTACTTTTAGCTTTGCGAGATTGCTAATTATGCCCTTAATTATGGCTGTAGATTTCGGCTCTGAGATGGGATCCTGCAGGAGGCGGTTGATGTCTTTGCAGCCGGGAAATTAGATACGGCTATATAGCCCTTATATCAACGTTTACCACACCATACCCGGAGGAATGCGAGTTGAAGGATTATCTCACGATGGATGATGTGATACTCGATAATAAGCGGGTCCTGGTGAGGGTGGATTTCAACTCCCCCATGGGGCCCAGCGGCAATATCCTTGATGATAAGCGAGTCAGGAGCCACATCGACACTCTGAAGGCTCTGGAGGACTGCAGAGTGGTCTTAATGGCCCACCAGAGCCGAGCCGGAAAGAAGGATTTTACGACGATGGAGGCTCATGCCAAGCTTGCAACGAGGCTTCTGAGAAGAGACGTGACCTACTGCGATGATATCTTCTGCACCCATGCTCGCGAGGCCATAAGGTCTCTTGAGCCTGGAGAGGTCCTGCTTTTGGAGAACACCAGGTTCTTCTCTGAGGAGAACATGAACCGCCCTGCTCCAGACCATGCCAAGAGCCTGATGGTCAAGGCCCTGGCCCCGTTATTCGATCTCTTCATCAACGATGCCTTTGCAGTCTCTCACAGGTCCCACCTCTCAGTAGTAGGATTTACAGAGACGCTGCCAAGCGCAGCAGGTCTTCTGATGGACAAGGAGATCACAGCGCTCGATAAGGGCCTCAAAGGCGGCGAGCACCCCTCGGTCTTCGTGCTTGGCGGGACCAAGGTGGATGATTCGATAAAGGTGGCCCAAAATGTGCTCTCCCGCGGCGGAGCAGACAAGGTCTTGACCACAGGCGCCGTGGCCACTGTCTTCCTGATGGCAGCCGGCATCAATGTGGGCGATGCCAACAGGAAGTTCATAGCCGACCAGGAGTATCTGGACCAGGTAGATATCGCAAAGAAGATGCTTGCAGACTATCCAGGCAAGGTCGCAATGCCCGTGGATGTGGCCCTGGACAGCAAAGGCGAGCGGGTCGAGTCCCCTGTAGGCAAGCTGCCTGCGGACTTGTCGATAGCCGATATAGGGCTGGAGACCATTGTGAACTACTCAAAGGATCTCAAGGAATCCAGGCTGGCGGTCCTAAACGGTCCTGCTGGAATCTTCGAGAACGAGAAGTTTGCTCTGGGCACAACTGAGATTCTGAAGGCCATGACTGAGTCAGGATATTCTATAGCCGGCGGCGGCCACACAGTTGCAGCCATTGAGAAGCTG
>DATMZB010000371.1:0-2078 GCA_035560655.1 Methanotrichaceae archaeon
AGCCAAACCCCTTCCCCATGTCTATATATGATAATATAGCCTACGGTCCCAAGATCCACGGCGTAAAGAAAGTAGACCAGATAGTTGAGAGGAGCTTAAAGGATGCCGCCCTGTGGGAAGAGGTCAAAGACAGGCTGGACAAGCCGGCGATGGGCCTTTCAGGCGGCCAGCAGCAGAGGCTCTGCATAGCCAGGACCCTGGCTATGAGGCCTGACGTCATTCTCTTTGACGAGCCCTGCAGCGCGCTGGACCCGATATCCACAGCAAAGATAGAGAGCCTGATGGAAGAGCTGAAGACCGGCTACACTGAGGTCATAGTCACCCACAACATGCAGCAGGCAGCAAGAATCTCCGACTGTACTGCCTTCTTCCTCCTCGGAGAGCTGATAGAGTACGACAATACAGAGAAGATCTTCGAGGCGCCCAAAATGAAGAGCACAGAGGACTATATAACCGGAAGGTTCGGCTAAGTCGTCTCGCGGGGAATGGCGATGAACCCATACAGAGAACGTTACTTTAAAGAGCTAGATGCGCTCAAAACAGACACAGATGAGCTGATCAGGCAGGTCAACTACGCAGTAGTGAGGTCCGTAGAGGCCCTGATCGGCTATGATGTGGAGAAGGCCAAGGAGATACTCCAGATGGATCAGGTTGTAGACGACCTCAACCAGAAGATAGAGAACAGGTGTATGGAGCTCCTGGCGCTTCAGCAGCCCATGGCCAAAGACCTGAGGATGATTGTTGGAATCTTGAAGATCGGGATAGATCTGGAGAGGATAGGAGATCTGGCAGTGGATATAGCAAGGGTCACCATCCAGTCCAGGAACACTATCCATATAACCAGGCTGGAGTTCATACCCCGCATGGCTGAGGTGGCATCAAGGATGCTTCTCCAGACTGCAGAGGCGCTCAAGAACGACGACTCTGCAATGGCCAGGCAGATCACCAAATGGGACTACGAGATAGACGGCCTGTACGGCAGGGTCAGGGACAAGATATTCAAGATAGTGGTCAATAACCCGGAGCTTGTTGATGACGCGACCCCGTTATTGCTGGTCAACAGGCACCTTGAGCGAATAGGCGACCATGTATGCAATATATGCGAGAGCATAGTATATATGGTGGAAGCGAAGAGAGAACATTTGAACTAGATGGCTATGGAAACTAGAAAGGTACAGAGGACTGGCAAATCCACCTTCATTGTATCCCTTCCCAAGAACTGGGCCACCAAGAACGGCATACATGCGGGCTCTATAATCTACATCAACCAGAGCGATAACGGCTCTTTGATGCTCTCCACAGATAAGTCAGAGCGCGATCTCAAGGCCAAGCTGAACATCGGAGAAAAGGTCGGCGAGCCCCTGATCAGGGATATAATAGGATGCTACGTCTCGGGATATCGCACCATAGATGTAAGCTCCAGCCACATGTCGCCTGCCCAGAAGAAGGACCTTCACCAGATAGTGCACAAGCTGATAGGTCCAGAGATACTGGAGGAGACAGTCAGCAAGGTGGTCATACAGGACCTGCTAAGCTCTGAAGAGCTCCAGTCCGAGAGGGCGCTAAAGAGGATCAGGACTGTGGTCAAGTCCATGATTCAGGATGCCATCAATGCCCTGGCCTTAAACGACAAGGAAATGGCTGCAGATGTGATACAGAGGGATGACGACATAGACAGGCTAAACCTGCTCATATCCAGGCAGTTCACAGAGATCCTCAGGTCTGGATCAATAAAACAGGAAGCCCTCGATCCAATAACTGCTTTCAATTATATGCAGGCCGCCTCAAACCTGGAGAGGATTGCTGATCACGCCTCCAGGATTGCGGAGATGGCAAGCAGGCTAGACTGTGCCCTGCCAAGAGATATTGTGGATGAGCTTGTGAAGATGGAATCCACCTTTACTGGGCTAATTGAAGAGTCCATAACGTACCTGATACAGCTCAACTCAGAGAAGGCCAACGAGATAATAGATAAAACCAGAGAGGTGCGCAAGCGCACCCAGACATTCGCTAACTCTTCTCAGGCCAGGGATAACAGCGAGATGATGGTCAGGATTCTTGTGGCCAGCAGCATAGAG
>DATMZB010000372.1:0-3014 GCA_035560655.1 Methanotrichaceae archaeon
CATAGGTTTAGAAAGTGGATTTTCGAAGAGGGATAAGGAACGCCTTCTTTTAGTTTTCTTAAGCATCTCACGTTATGGGCTCGATTATCAGGCGAGCTCTTATGCCAGTGCATACGCCGAGTTTTCCAGCCGTCACGACAAGACAGAGAAGAAACCCAGATCCATCCAGACCTGATAAGCTGGCAACAATGCCCGCTCACCTTTTCAAGTTCATGGCTCGGATGGGCCAAGTCCTTTGTAACTGAGGCCATCGTACTTTTGCCCTAGCTCTGGCATATATGCATAAGTGTTCCCCACGGATGCGTTGTCGAGCCGTCGGCCTTGAGAGGCCCAGATGTTAGTGCCTGTCCCAGAAAGTCGTGCTGGCCGTTCTTTGTTTAGTGCTCTTAATCAGGCTTGAATACGTGAGTGTTCTCCTTACCTAGGTGCCATTAAGCAGGAGGCAAAAAGCAGCGTCCGATGCATATAGCACCGCCCCAAAGATCGAGTATCTTCACAGTTGAAAAGGAATCTGCTCTAGCAAGATTGTATTTCGTGGATACCTAAAAGGGGTCATGGGTATGGATCATTGAAAGAGACGCCGGAAAATCATACACTGGACACGGTTTTCCCATAGGATATTGGAGTGCCGTTTTATATATCGATTTTCGATGGTTCGACCCCGCCATCCTGAAATGACCCAGATTCAAAACACAAAACCAAAAGAAGCCGGATGGATGGGCCCGACGCGATTCGAACGCGTGATCCCCGCCGTGTAAGGGCGATGTCATAACCAGCTAGACCACGGGCCCGGCCATCCCACTTAATTCCTCGTGGTATTAGATCTTATCGCTTAACCAGGGCGAAACTCAAATTTAAGTCTTCATTGTCTTCTCTAGCACCTTCTCCCTCTGAGATGCGGCATCTGCCTTCCTGTCTCTGATGTACATGCCAGTCATCGTCTCATCCAGTATCTTGTCAGGAGTCTTCTTGGTGATGAGGCTTACAACCACCATGGCAATCACTGCTACTGCAAATCCGTAGATGCTTGGGTGCATGGGCAGAGATCCCATATACCTGGCATAGTAGCTGAACCCGGTCACGCAGACCAAGCCGAGTATCATGGAAGCCAGAGCGCCCTCTCTGGTAGCTCTTCTCCAGTAGAGTCCTGCCAGGAGAGGCGCGACGAAGCATGCGAGCATGACGCCTATGGCCATCCATATGAGCCAGGCCAGAAGCTCGGGCGGGTTGGACCAGGCCATTATCAGAGTAAGTACTGTTGAGGCAACTATTGCCACCCTGCTCAGCAGCGTCACAGACTTGTCCGAGGCATCGGTCTTGAGGAACCTCTTGTAGACATCCCAGCTCACATAGCTTCCAATTGTGAGCATCAGCCTGTCAGTGGTGGACATGACCGCAGATAAGACGATCACAGCCACTATAGGCGCGAAGAGATGGGGGAATACATGGCCAGAGGCGACTATAAACGAGTAGTCGGGCGGGTTTGAAACTCCTGTTGGCAGTACTATTGTCCCCTCCTTTACCATGACCCTGGCAGCAAAGCCCGTGATCTTGGTCAGGTACATTATTACCACGTATATTACGAAGGCTGCAAGAGGAGCCCACTTGAAGTAGTTCTGGTCCCTGGCTGCGAGGACGTTGTTGACAACGTGGGGCGCGGCCGAGAGCCCGAACGCCAGCAGGAAGAAGAACGAGACCAGATATGTGGGCGTCAGGAATGCGTACTTGGCATATGGCGGGTGCACCTGCGGGAATGAGAGATTGACCAGGTTTGGATCGATGCTGGCCATCACCATGTTTATGTGCTCCAGACCGCCTGCTGCCTGAATGACTGCAGGTCCGACCAGGATCACTCCAACAAGGATCATGATTCCCTGGATGAGTGATGCCATGCCGATTGCATAAAGCCCGCCGAGAATTGTGTAGCCCATCACAATGACGGCCCCGATCACTAAAGCCTGCTGGTAGGATATTCCAAAGAGCCAGCTCAGAACTATGCTTATTGAGACGTACTGGCCCACCAGGTAGATGAGAGAGATCAGGATGCCGATCACGGCCGAAGTTGCCCTGATGGCTCCGGGGCTCTGGAACCTGTGTGCGAAGTAGTCCTGGACAGTCATATATCCTGTCTTGGACGCCACTGCATGGAGCTTGGTTCCATAGATCAGTATGCAGATTGCAGCTGAGAGGGGCACGAATATCTGCTCCCAGATGCTTGGCCATCCCGAGGTGTATCCAAGCCCGGCAACGCCCAGGATGGTCATGCCGCTGCAGATGCTGGCCACTACCAGCAGCACGAATGTCCAGAAGCCGAGGTTCCTGCCTGCAACCAGGAAGTCCTCGGATGTCTTGATCTTTCTTGAGGTCCAGGCGCCTATTGCCACCAGGCCCACAAGATATATGACCACAATTGCGACGCTTTCTATGTCCATAGTCCTCACCACTTCAGAGCCCAGACCAGCAGAGCAAGAGAGATTATTGCAGGTATCAGCACTATTCCAACCAATGTATCAAATGGCAATCCTAGCACGAATCGTTCCTCCTATGTGTAATGTGGTAGCGTGTGTCTGGATAGCAGGTATCATGCATCCCGATATAAATCTAACCATCCGATAGTGAATATGAATTATCAATGATAGTGAGATGCTTTTATACCTGATCTGATAAGTTCTGATGGATGAGCGATCAACTCTCTGCCGAGGGCACCGACCTGATGAATCTCTGCGATTCAATATCTGGCGCCGTGGCATCTGCCATCAGCAATATGGTGGGCGATCCGGCATCCGGGACCATAACGAAGATCGGGGCCAGCGGCACAGCCACCAAGACTATAGATGCCGTAGCCGAAGATGTCGTCTTGTCCCGGCTCAGGGCGGCCGGCACCGGCTTTCGGGTCTTAAGCGAGGAGATAGGCGACATACTGATAGGCCAGGAACCGAAATACTTCATCCACCTGGACCCCCTGGACGGGACATTCAATGCAATCCATGGCATACCCTTCTATGCAGTATCAC
>DATMZB010000373.1:0-4176 GCA_035560655.1 Methanotrichaceae archaeon
CTTTTAATGTCCCGACACCAAATGATAACAGTGTTGTTATGCCGCTGATTACTGTCAATAAGATTGTGTCATCTCCCCACCCCATCGATAAGATTGTGCCATCTCTTTGCCCAGTATGCATGAAGGTAATTGATGCACACATCTATCAGGATGGTGGTGATGTCCTCATAGAAAAGAGGTGTGATATCCACGGCGACTTTAAAGATCTATACTGGCATGATGCATCACTTTATAGAAAGTTCTCCAAGTACTGGTGCGATGGCACAGGCGTCGATAACCCTGTAAAGTCCGAGAAGGGCTGCCCGATGGACTGCGGCCTGTGCGAGAACCACAAGACCGCAACTTTGCTTGCCAACATCGACATCACCAACAGGTGCAATATGGCCTGTCCCATCTGCTTTGCAAGCGCAGGTGGAAGGATATACGAGCCCACAATGGATCAGATGCGATCCATGATGGAGCTCTTGAGGGCCGAAAGGCCGGTCCCCTGTCCGGCAGTCCAGCTCTCAGGCGGCGAGCCTACAGTACGCGAAGACCTCCCGGAGATAGTGGCCCTGGCAAGGTCTATGGGCTTCTCCCAGATCCAGATGGCCACAAATGGCCTGAAGCTGGCCTCAAGCCCGCAGCTGTGCAGGGCGCTTGAGAGGTCGGGCTTAAACACGGTCTATCTTCAGTTCGACGGAGTGACCCCCGAGCCCTACAAGGCGGTGCGGGGAAGAGACCTCTGGCCTGTGAAGCAGCAGGCAATCTCAAACATGAGGCTGTCTGGCCAGACGAGCATTGTGCTGGTCCCCACCCTTGTCAAGGGAGTCAATGACGACCAGGTTGGAGATATAGTCAGGTTCGCAAGCAAGAACCTGGACATAGTGAACGGAATAAATTTTCAGCCGGTCTCGTTTGCCGGAAGGATAGATCAGGGCGAGAGGTTCAAAAAGAGGATCACAATACCCGACTTCCTGGCGCTTCTGGAGGAGCAGACAGATAACGAGATCTCCAGAGAGGATTTCTACCCTGTGCCCTTCGTGGTGCCCATATCCAAGCTGATAGAGGCAGAGACGGGCTGGCCCCAGCCCGTGTTCACAGCTCACCCCTGCTGCGGCGCTGCCACCTATGTCTACTGCACAGACGGCCATATGACGCCCATTACCAGGTTCGTTGATGTCGAAGGCCTTCTGGAGAAGATCAGGGTTGAGGCTGAGAACTTCGACGGGTCGAGGCTTGGCAAGCTCAAGATGAAGGGGATGATACTAAAAGAGCTTCCTAGGTTCGTGGACGAGTCCAGAGCGCCGGAGGGCATGAACGTGACGAGGATGCTAATAGGCGTGTTCAAGAACGGGACTCGCGAATCTCTGACCGATTTCCACAACAGAACGCTCTTCCTGGGAGCAATGCATTTCCAGGACCTGTACAACATGGATCTGGAGAGGCTCCAGAGATGTGCCGTACATTATGCTACACCTGACGGCAGGATTATACCATTCTGCTCATACAACACCATCTACAGGGAGCAGGTCGAGGAGAAGTTCTCCAGGCCGAAGTAGCCGGGTGCTATTTATAGGTCTTTAATTGTATTCACAAGTGTGGTCTGTGTTGCCCTGGAGAGGTAAAACGTTTAAAAGTCATTTGAATGGCTATCTGAGGATGATGCGCATCCGGGACTGGATCAGGTTTTATACCTTCATCCCCCTGGCAGGCGCACTGCTTGCACATGCGTCCCCCATCCAGGCTCTGATGGTGGTGGCTGTATACCTCGACCTGATAGGCTACGCCTTTGTGGTCAACAACTACTTCGATGTGGAGATAGACCGCCAGCATCCGGGCAAGATGGAGTCTGGGAAGAACCCTCTGGCCTCGGGAACGGTCTCTTACAGAGGGGTGCAGGCTTTGATGGCGCTGCAGATTGGGCTTGCTCTTCTATCCTATGCTATAAGCCCGGTCGGCGCGGGTCTGGTGGCCCTGAATATTGTGCTCGTCACCGCCTACTCAATGAGCGGCATCAGGCTCAAAGAGAGGATCGGTCTGGATATAGTTACACACGGCCTGATGTTCGGCATGGTGCCTTTCCTGGCGGGGTATGCTCTGGTGCAGGGCGGCGTATCCAGCGAGGCCTTGGCTGTGTTGCTGCCTCTGTTCCTGCTGGCGTGCGAGGCGCTTCTGGCACACCAGATCCTCGACTATTCCCAGGATTTAAATGCCACCAGGACAACTGTGACTGTGATTGGTCAGAGGAATGGGCTGCTGGTCATTGGAGCGCTAGGTGTTGCCTCAGCGGTGGCGATGATAGGAATCGGAGAGATGAACATCCTGCCCTACTGGATGGCGGCAGCGGCCGGGTGGTATCTGCTGGCATACCCGGTCTATTCCTGCAGAGGTGTATTCCATGATATCCGTAGTCGTGCCAGCCTTGAATGAGGAGGACCAGATCCGGGCCTGCCTCCAGTCAGTGGAGGATCAGAGCCTGGACCGGGCCCGCTATGAGATAATTGTGGTCGACGGCGGCTCTGATGATGAGACTATATCCCGGGCCAGGGAGTTTGCTGATAGAGTAATACTCCAGAAGAGCCTGGGAATAGGCGGCGCCAGGAGAGACGGAGCTATGGCTGCCTGCGGAGAGATGCTGGCCTTTACAGATGCCGATACTGAGGTCTCGCACGGCTGGCTTGAGGCTGTGGCCAAAAACCTGTCCATGTGCGACGCAAGCACCGGGCCTGTTGTTTACCAGAACCCCGACATGCAGGCCGAGATGCTCAGAAGGTGGCGGGAGATGTACCGCCTTCTGTACCATTCAAACTTCTACTACATCATAGGCTCCAACATGGCGGTGAGGGCTGATGCCTACTGGAGCATAGGCGGACACAGCGAGATCTCGCTATTGGACGATTACGACCTGTCACGCAAGCTCTTCAGGCATGGAAGGCGCGCAACCTATGACCGGGACCAGGTGGTGTACACCTCATCCAGGCGCACTGGAAGGCTGTTGACCTATACAGCCACTGTAGCCTACGGCCACTATCACTACCTCGTCACAAAGGATCATGAGAAGCTTCTGCACTACCCCAAGCCCGAGGAGATGAGCCTGTCATCGCTGCACTCTTCAGGCAGGCGCATAAGCTCATCTCTGGGATCGGTACATGCATCCCTGAACAGGATAAAAAGGATTTTTTAACATCTATTAGAGGCATATTAAATGGCCACACTCAAGGGATATCTGATAACAGGCATAGCCACAGTGGTTCCACTGGTGGCGACCTTCTACATTCTCTGGTACCTGATACAGCTCATAGACGGCATCAGCCAGCCGATGGTTGTTGTGTTCCTGCACAGGAACATACCGGGCCTTGGAATCCTCATAACCCTGGCCATACTGATACTGGTTGGCATCTTCGTCTCATATGCGGTTGGAAAGAAGGCGGCCGAGATATTAGACAGGATCATGCTCAGGATTCCACTATCGCGCAGCATCTACTCCATAATAAAGAACATCAGCGATACATTCCTCTGCGATAACAGGTCCTTTGGAAATGTGGTCCTGGTGAGGTTCTTGCCCGATGTCTTTGTGCTGGGCTTTGTGGCCGGGAAGTCTCCTGCAGAGGTGGATAAGGCGACATCCATGAAGCTCATGAACGTCTTTGTGCCAACCTCGCCAAACCCTGCAACAGGCGTGGTATTCCTGGTCTCTGAGGATAGGATAGTGTCCGCAAACATGAGCCCGGACAAGGCCATGGGAATAATACTATCTGCGGGGTTCATGGGCGAGGAAAGCTGCAAAGACAAACCTCAATGATATATAAACCCGTTCCTTGAGATCGAGGGCCCTCTGGCCCTCTACCGATACGTTTATCTGGGGCATCTGCTTACTCAGTTTCAAGGGCAGGTAGATCAGCTGGAAGATCGCTACCTTGGCATGGTAGAGGCCTCGGGTTCAAATCCCGACCTGTCCATTTTGAAGGGCTTTTCTGAAAGTTTTATGTGAGATTCTTTAGGGAGAGTTCATTCTTTCAGCCTGGATCTCTGGATTTGGCCGCACCTTTGGCACCCTGCACATCTGGCCCTCTACCGATATGTTTATCTGGGGCATCTGCTTACTCAGTTTCAAGGGCAGGTAGATCAGCTGGAAGATCGCTACCTTGGCATGGTAGAGGCCTCGGGTTCAAATCCCGACCTGTCCATTTTGAA
>DATMZB010000374.1:0-3560 GCA_035560655.1 Methanotrichaceae archaeon
CTTTTTATCCCCAACAGTCATAGTCAACATCATGCAAAATGTGGGCATGTTTCTTGCCCTGATCATCGCCCTATCCCTGATGTGGACCTCCGCTGGGCTGACAGATATCGATTACCGATTAACTAAATCCCAATCCGGCAACTCATCCATAACAGGAGAGAACAGCTTTCACGGCCCAAGCTCAGCCAAGATATCCATAGTCAAGACTTCAAAGAGCATAGGCATCAACCTGAAGAAGCCTCTTCCAATTGAGGACCTGGATAAGCTCAGCTTTTGGATAGATCCAGCCGCTGGAGATGGCGACCTGGCCCTGACCATATACCTGGACGGCGATGGCGATGACAAATACAGCTCCAAGAGCGGAGCTGATGCAAGGCTGTACACCACAAAAGCGTCCTGGGAGAAGCTGGGACTTGCGCCTGGCCAGTGGAACGAGCTGGATGCATTTGACCAGGTCTTCAAAAAGACCGGAGACAGCAAGACCAAGGGTGGACTGAGCAGCCTCGAGAGCTTAATGTTGGGCAAGCGCATAACAAAGATCAGCATAACCCTGTACAAGGACGGGAATGTCACTACTGTATACTACCTGGATTTCATAAAGATAGGGTCGCAGGTCATTAGCTTTGAGCCTCTGGAGAAGAAGCAGGTCAAGACCGGGCCAAAGTCCGCCAGCTACGGAGGCACCATGACCTATACCATAACCTATGGAAACACATACTACATGCCTCTTGACATCAAGGTGACAGAGTACTATGACCCAAGAACGGCGTTCATGGAGGCGAGCATTCCTCCGGACCCCGGGACCACCAACGTCTGGACTATAAAGCAGGTGCCTCCGGGGGTCTTTGGCCAGATTAAAATCAAGGTTAAGGCCCTCAAGCCCAAGGTTGAAGCGGATATCTCAGGCCATGTGGAAGGAGATGGATATGCTGCAGTGCGCCGGGTCTTCTCAACCGGCCTTGAGCCCTACCAGATCTCAAACACGGTCACGATATCATCTGATGAGTTTAACCTGACTGGATCGACCACCACAGCGGTCAGGTCGGCCCTGGGCTCATCTGTGGAGTTCAGCGAGCACGGAGCCGGCCTCTATAAGTCTACAGAGGCTCTGAGCTACGACACGCCCAACATGTCCATGGCCCAGGAGCTTCACGCCACCAGGGCGCCTATGCAGGTCGACCTTGGCGGCTACCACCTGGCCAGCAGTGGGAGCTGGTTTGCAAAGCGTGAAGTCCGGGTGCCTGCTGTCTGCGGCCTGCTTCGCGAGAACTATATTTCTGCAGATGGACTCAGCCTGAACAGCTCTGCCTGGACCAGGGGGACCAAAAGCAAGAGCCTTGCCTATATGGCTGATGACTCCAGCTTCAAGGGCATTGCATTGTATGATTACAAATGGAACAGAACCGGAGCCTCTGAGATGATGGCCGGGACCTTCAGGGTGGTGCACAGAGAGCAGGCGGTCTACTACAGGACGCACAGCATTACAAAAGACAGCTGGCTGGACTGCATCCTGCCTCTGACCCAGTACGGCTCTGAGAACCAGAACAGCCAGTATGATCTGCCAGTCGAAGATGAGGACGAGGAGAACACCACAGATGAAGATGCAGATGTAGAAGATGTGCCGGTCATCATAACTGATGACGGCAACGAAACTGAAGAAGAGGATACCTGAGGAGGGAGGGCTGGAGGGCTGCCCTCCTCAGGAGGCCGATTTTAGAACCCACTCACCTATCCGCCAATATCTATCTTGTAGCCCGTTATTTAAAGCTCTATTTTTCATGTACAGGTCATATTGATCTCATCTAGAGGCTGCGCGAAGAAAGCACTGACCTAACCGCAAGCCTATTATCCAGGAAACCGGCCTTCCGGTACTATGGCCATGAACGTGGAGCGTTTTATCAAAAATGCCATAGAGGAGATCCAGCGCGAGGTCAAGGGTCGCGCGGTTATTGGCTTATCCGGCGGCGTGGACAGCTCTGTCTGTGCCGTCCTGGCCCACAGAGCCATTGGCGATCGTCTGGTCCCGGTCTATGTCGACTCCGGACTCATGAGGCAGCATGAGTCGGACAGGATACAGGAGCTCTTCAAGGACATAGGCGTCATAAGGGTAGATGTCGAAGCCAAGTTCCTGGATGCTTTGCAGGGCGTCACAGATCCAGAGGCCAAGAGAAAGGTCGTGGGAGAGACATTCATCAGGGTCTTTGAGGACGAGGCCAGAAAGATCGGAGCTGACACTCTGATCCAGGGCACCATCTATCCTGACAGGATAGAGTCTGAGGGAGGAATCAAGTCTCACCACAATGTGGGCGGCCTGCCAGAGTGCATGGAGTTTGCAAAGATCGTGGAGCCTTTAAGGGACTTATACAAGGATGAGGTCAGGGAGGTCGCAAGAGCCCTGAACATGCCCACGGAGATAAGCGAGAGGATGCCTTACCCCGGCCCTGGCCTGTCAGTGAGGATCGTGGGCGAGGTCACAAGAGAGAAGCTGGCAATTGCCAGAAAGGCCAACGCCATAGTCGAGGAAGAGGTAATGAAGTTCGAACCCTGGCAGGCATTTGCTGCGCTCCTTGGCATGGCCACTGGAGTCAAGGGCGACAACAGGGTTTACGGCTGGGTAATAGCAGTGAGATCTGTATCATCCAGAGATGCAATGACTGCAGACGTCATGGAGCTGCCCTGGGAGGTTCTAAGAAGGATATCGAGCAGGATCACAGGAGAGATGCCACAGGTCGCAAGGGTTGTGTATGACCTGACTCCAAAGCCGCCAGGGACTATAGAGTTTGAATAGGACAGAGTTTTTCACCTTTATTTTATGGATAGTTGCAGGGCTTGATGGTGGTAAGCCACCAGTCCCGGCTATTTAGTTTCGGGGATATATCTATGTTCTGAGATTGGGAATGCAGTCTCTTCGTAAAGTCGATAGAAGCCCCGGCCTTTAGGCCGAGGGAGCATTCACCCGAATACGCGGTCATTTGGCTACGGCATTCGCCAGATTCTTTCCTGCCTCCTTACACTTTGCCAAACCCTCCGAGGATGGTGCCCCAGCTACGGCCATGCCGTCAACGGCTTTCTTAAATTTGAATGAGCCGCATATGCGATCAAGTACCTCTAGAGCCTTCTCTCCTCCTCTTCCTCCAGTAGCAAATGCAGCGTACGGTTTTCCTGTCACCTTATCGCGGGAAGGAAATAAAGTTCTGTCGAAGAAATCCTTGAGTGCTCCTGCGATGTAGCTGAAATAATCGGCAGACCCGAAAGCTATTGCATCGCAGCTTAGAAGATCTTCCAATGTCGCGTCGAATGCCTTTTTGAGAACTACATCGGTGCCCGGGACGCTCTTCGCACCCTCTTCAAAAGCTTTTGCCATCTTTTCGGTGTTTCCTGACAAGGTGTGATATACGATTAAAACTCTTGCCATCTTTTCACCATAATCCGATTTCTGTCTTCAAATATATAGGAGTTATGCAGTTGAATCGGTGAAAGATAGTTTCCTTCTGATGTCTTTTCCAGTTCTAGACAGCACGGTTATGGGTGCCAGACTCTTTTGGATGTCACATGCGTCC
>DATMZB010000375.1:0-4550 GCA_035560655.1 Methanotrichaceae archaeon
GTTATATTATACTGAGCTGGAGGTTCACCTGAATTCTTCAATATATCATGCCAAAAATCATTTATAATGAGGAAGGAATGAGCAGGCTTTAATTTCAGTCAATATTTGCTGATTAATGCAGCTTGAAAAGGGGGCATATAATGTCATTTAGAGAAGATGCGCTCAGCAAAGGCCGGCCTGAGAGAATAAACGGCTGCATTCGTTTTCCCAGGCATCTGAATTACTATCCCTCTCCTGTAGACTGGAGAGAAGAGATCCTGTATTTCCTTTTGGTCGACAGGTTCAGCGATGGCAAAGAGATGGACAGGCCTCTTCTGGACAGAAAGAACCTCTCTGCAGTCCGCCGGAAATCGGACCGTGGAACGAGCTGGAGATGGGACCTGTGGGCTGAGTCAGGCGCCAGCAGATGGCAGGGAGGCAATTTAAGAGGATTGATCTCAAAGCTTGACTACCTCAAGAAGCTTGGCATAACCACCATCTGGGTGAGCCCGGTATTCAAGCAGAGGGGGCATGAAAACAGCTACCACGGCTATGGTATCCAGGATTTCCTTGACGTAGACCCGAGGTTTGGCGACCGCCGGGACCTGGCAGATCTTGTGGCCTGTGCCCATGAAAGGGATATGCGCATCATCCTGGATGTCATTTTCAACCATTCAGGCTGCAACTGGCTCTACCATCCTGATACAAAAGGCGGAGCAGTGACGCCCAATTATACAGGTGGCCGCTACTCTATGGGCACCTGGATTGGCGATCATGGCCAGCTCATAGATTCAATCAGAGGAAGTGATGATGGTGTGTGGCCACAGGAGCTTCAAAGAGAGGAGTGCTATACCCGGGCAGGATGCGGCAACCTTGGTGCTGGAGATATAGGCGATCCCGATGCTGAGCATAAGCGCACGGATTTCTATGCTCTCAGGGATTTCAATCTCTCATCAGGAGATACTCTGAAAAATCTTGCAGCCTGCTATAAATACTGGATAGCGCTCACAGATTGCGACGGGTTCAGGATAGATACATTGAAGCACGTCTCTGAGGCAGAGGCGCGAAACTTCTGCGGCACCATAAAGGAGTTTGCTGCCAACCTTGGCAAGGACAACTTCTTTCTGGCAGGAGAGATCGCCGGAGGTGACGATAATGAGAAGCGCTACCTGGATGTCCTTGAGAGGAACCTCAACGCCGCCCTGGATATAGGCGAGATGAGGGTCACCCTGACAGGCGTGGCCAAGGGATTGGTTCCGCCCAGTGCTTACTTCGAGGGGTTCAACTTTGACGACCCATTAGTATCCAGGATGGGATCGCATAGAAACCTAGGAAATAAGCACATCTCTATTCTGGATGACCACGACCACGTCTTTGGTGAGAAGGTCCGGTTCTCGGCAGATGCAGCATCAGACCATCAGGTGGTTGCAGGTGTGGCCATCCAGCTCCTGACGCTGGGAATACCGTGCCTCTACTACGGGACTGAGCAGTCACTTGGAGGGCCTGAGCCCGAGGAAAGGATATGGCTGCCTGACTGGAGATCTTCAGACAGGTATCTCAGAGAGGCCATGTTTGGTCCAGAGCACCCCCGGAGGGACGGCTGCCTGGGCATTCAGACGGGGCCTGGATGCCTAGATTTCGAGCTCCCTGGATTTGGGCCGTTTGGCACTTCAGGTCACCACATCTTCGATGAGGGCAGCCCGGCTTTCATCCGCATATCTGCTCTGGCTGCACTGCGCCAGAGCTACCCCGCTCTCAGGCACGGCAGGCAGTACCTCCGCCCCATCTCAATCAATGGTCAAGCCTTTGAGCTTCCGGGACCGGGAGAGATAGTGGCATGGTCACGCATACTGGATGACGAGGAAGTACTCTGCATCGTCAACTCCAATGGCAAAGAGGCCAAGAGCGCGGATATCATGGTCGATTCCTACATCAATCCGTCTGATGGAACCATGTCTGCAGTGCTGAATACGTCCAGGGTTGTGGATAATGGGGTCCAGGGTGCCCAAGGCGCCCAAATGACGGCAAAGCACCGGGTGAAGAGGGCCTGGGGAGGAATCGCCTATGTGGAGGTGAGAGACCTTCCAGCATCTGAGGTTCTGGTGCTCACCAACTATCCTGGATATCAGGAGGGGTCCATCCTGTGATTAGAGGTGATCAGAATGTTTAGCCAGTATAGCTCCTGGGATTGCACAGGCAGCTATAAGCTCTCGGCTGTGGCATAATAGGATGGAAATCAGCATGATCATCAAGGACATAGAGAGATGCAGCCATTTCAAGGCCATGGACGAGACCATCCTGTGCGAGCTTCTGCACCCGGCAAGAGAGGGCCTGGACCTTCATTACAGCATTGCTCATGCCATGCTTGAGCCTGGAATGAGGTCGCTTCCTCACAGGCTGAAAGAATCCTCAGAGGTATACTATATCCTGGAAGGACAGGGGCTGATGCATATCGATGCCGAAACGAGCCAGGTAATGCCGGGCCAGGCTGTGTACATCCCGCCCGGAGCCTGGCAGCACATAGAGAACACAGGCGTCACTGATTTAAAATTCCTGTGCATAGTCTATCCCATGTGGAGAGCCGGAGACGAGGAGCTGAGGTGAGGTCTGATCATGGCAGAGGAGTATAAGCCCGCAGCAGGGCAGGATTTGCAGAAGCTCAAGGATCTCAAGAATAGCGATGAATACATCAAAAGAGAGGCGCCCCTGATCCTGGCCAAGAGGCAAAGCCTTGGACTGGAAGGGCTGATAGGTGGCCTGCAGGCGATAGTTATCAACACAGAGCCGGAGATGCAGAAGTCTGCAGCAGAGGAGATGCTCAGGTTTACAGGCCATCACTTCGTCGAGGCGTTCCAGGATGGTATGTTTCGAACCTGCGTTCTCAGGGTTCCTGGGTCCCATGAGTTTCGGTCTGCAGACGTGCTCATAAGGTCAAGACTTACCAAGGATAACCCATTTAAGGCCATAAACATCGCATCCAAATCCAGAGGCCTGCCGGACGCCAGGCTGGAGACGCTGATCTTCGAGACCAGCGATGTGGAAAAGTACGTCTCCATCCAGAAGGCCCAGGGCGTAAGGTTCCTCACTGAGGATATCATACGTACAGATAATTACTCGTTCATCCAGACTGCACCCTCCAGGTTCACAGGCAACTCGCTCGGGTTCATACAGTGGACAGGCAGCAAAGGCATTTATTCATCATCAAACGACGAGGTCCTTGACTGGTGCCTGGAGAAGCCTGATTTAAATCATCTCAAGAATATCAAGTGGATAGACCATGCAGCTACCAGGGTGAAGGCCCAGCACAGGGACCAGGCCATAATGGAGTTCATGAACCTGACCAACCACAACTTCGAGTTCGCCATATACGTCAGCACCCTGAACTCCATAACCAGCGTGGCCAGGCTGTCTCACAGGGACTTCGCCATGGTCTTTACATCAGGCATTTCGCCCTATATCAGCGACGAGATCTCAGGTCCAACTGAGAATTTCATAAAGAACTACGGCACACGGGTCCATCATATCGCTTTCCAGACTGAGGACATAGAGGAAACCTACAATTCGCTGGTGGATGATGGGATGAAGTTCCTGATTGAGCTTGTGGGATCGCCAGAAGAAGGGCTCAGGCAGACCTTCTCTGAGCCATCCAAGAATACCCTGCTGGTGAATGAGTACATCCACAGGTATGGAGACTTCGACGGCTTCTTCACCAAGTCCAATGTGACATTGCTCACCGGTGCCACAGCCAAGCAATGACAGGAAAAATTAAATCCATCAGAGACATAATCTAGTTAGACGATCTGGCCAGGGCCTCTGGCCTGGGCTGGCGAGCTTTAGTTATGCATCAACAGGAGCAAAAGATGAGATTAGCTGCTATTGGGGAGATCTTCAGGCTGATTGCGAGCATACTAATCGCCCAGTCTGCAGGCTTGGTTGGGGCCATCTTCACGATGAACTCGATCTGGACCTGGTACAGGCACCTGAATAAGCCGGAGTTCACGCCTTCGGGCCAGTTTATATCTGCAGCATGGGTTGTGCTCTATACTCTGATGGGCACAGCATCTTATCTTGTATGGCGCTCTAAAAGGCCGGGATCGACAGGCGCCATGATCATCTATGCCGCCCAGCTTCTGGTCAATGTGCTCTGGTCCGGGGCCTTCTTCGGCCTGAGATCGCCTTCCTCAGGGCTAATGGTCATAGGCATTCTGTGGACGCTGATACTGGCTACCATCAGAAAGTTCTGGAGCATATCCCGCCCATCAGCGCTTTTGCTGGTGCCCTATCTTCTGTGGACAAGCTTTGCGGCGTACCTCAACTACAGCATATGGAGGCTCAACCGCTGAGGTTGTGGTCGATACATCCCAAGTACCTGGATGCCAGGGGGCTGGTTGCACTGTGGAGGGAGGGTCTCCTCGCCCAGAAGGTTCTCCGTGGCGAGACTCAAGGGTACAGGTACCACCCTCAATTAAACAGGTTCAAAGAGGCTGAGGACCCCAAAGCTGCGATTGCAGGCTACCTCAAAGAAGTGGTCAAAGAAGCTGGGAGGAGGGGATACTGCTTTGATGAGACCA
>DATMZB010000376.1:0-2847 GCA_035560655.1 Methanotrichaceae archaeon
AATTTACCCAGCACTCAATATAGCAAGCGGTAGATGTATGAGTGGAAATTAAGTATATATAGCTCAGAGGAATGTCTGTATATTTCATGGACCTTATCAAAATGCCTCGGATGGAAAAGTCAGAGTATGACCTGCTCATAGACGAGGAATACATATGTCGCATTGCCTTCAATGGAGAGAAGCATCCCTACATCGCTCCATTCCTTTACGTCTTCGATGGAAAATTTATGTATTTCCTATCCACAAAATATGGGAGGAAGGTGGAGCATTTTAAGCAGAACCCCAATGTAACAGTTGAGGTAGAGAGGTACTCGCCGGACCTCTCGCACTTTGCCTTCGTTGGGATACCAGGTTGCCTGGCAGAAGTTGATGATCCTGAAATTAAGATGATCATTAGGCAAATGTTTATTGATTTAATAAGAAGGAGAGAACTCTCCACTCATGTGCTATCAGCTCTGGGCTGTTCGCCTGATGAACCGCTTGAGGCCTTATTAAGTGAGGAGCGCAACAGCGTCTGGAAGCTAACGGATGTCGACGTTAAGGAGATCCTGGGTCTTAGAAATTCAGAAAAATCCTGAGCTATGATAGATTGGATGACTCAGCCCATTCGCACTGGGTGTCTTTACATAGCTCTATCAGTTCCTCGGGAAAAGGCTCGAAAAATGTCTGATTCCTCAAGTACCCCTCATCGAAACGAGCGATCCAGCTCTGGAGCATGACTGAGAGAGAACTGAAGGGAATTTTCTTGGTCCTGTATCTTTCTAAGCTCTGGAGGAAATGAGCCTTCTCCTGTTGAGAAAGCCCATCTGAGAAATACCCTAATGAGTGCATGAGCACATTTATCTTCGATGTAAATTTGGGAGGACTCTTAAGAGCTTCAGCCAGGTGCACTCTATAAAGACGGGATTGTTGGGCAAGATCCAATTTCTCATGGTTTGCCACTATATTTCCCAGGACCTTGGACTCCCTCTGACTATAAGACATGAGTAACAGTTTGTTGGCCGTATGAAATTGAATTAGATCTGCCAAAGAACCTCTACTCTGTACCTCTCTAAAGCTGGCCAGGGCATAAAGCTTGGTTAGGAAGTGCTCTCTAATATTGATGTTTCTCAGCCTGCCTTCGTCCTCTATGGCAAGGTCTGGGAATAATCTGATAGCATCTCCTCCAAAGAAACCTGATGCCTTGGATGTAGCCCCTGACTTTTCAGCGCTGGAATAGACTCTGATATTCTTCATACCACATGAGGGGGACCTATACTTGAGTATGAACCCATCCACTCCCTTCAATGAACTCAGGAACTGATTCGAGAATGCCTTCATTTTATCTGTCACATCAAGGCCCGAGGCTGGTTGGATCAATCTGAGTTCGCCATCTATTGAGACTATTCTGACCGAGCTTCTTGGTACTCCGAGGCCAATCTCCATCTCCGCGCAAACAGGACTGAAGTCCACATGAGGCTTAAGTGCCTTGACGAAATCGCTGGGTATCAGACTGCCATCGTACCTGCAATGGTCAAACTCGATGCACTTGCTTACAACTATCTTAGGCCTTATGAACTGCCTCATCAAGAACTGTTATTAGAGCCATCCCAATGATATTTGTTATGCTGATCGATAAATCTACATTTTGAGAGTACTTTTTCAAATCTGCGAACATGCGTTAAATAGATGTATTCAATAGGTTCTTTATCGGTTAAGAGGAGATGGTATAAGGTGAGCGATAAATTAGCAGCCTGGGATGTCCAAGAGGCGGACTTTCCGTCCACTGGCACTCTATTTGATCAGCTCAAATTCCTTCTGAGGTATGCGGTCCTGGCCCCTTCCGGGCCCAATACACAGCCCTGGAAGCTATCGATCAGGGATAACGAAGTATCTCTAATTGCGGACTTCACAAGATCTTTGCCATTCTTAGACCCCACCAATAGGACCCTCTACATAAGTCATGGATGCCTCCTCACCAATACTCTGGTGGCAGCTGAGCACTTCGGCTTTGGATATGATGTAAAATGCCTCCCTGATGGCCTGTCCGGAGATAGGACGGCATCCATAAAACTCAATAAAAAAGCAGCTGAACCCAGGTTTCCAGATCTTTTCCAGGAGATAACCAAACGTCACACAAACAGGAAGTCTTATGAGGACCGGGCTATCGAGGCCGGTAAGCTTCAGAAATTGAAAGAATGCATTGATAGGGAAGGGTTCAGACTGGATATAATCTCCGATAGTGAAGGAAAGGATAAGATGGCAGACATCCTGGCCAGGTCCCAGAAGATTCAGCTTGGGAACAAAGACTTGCGGAAGGAGCTGGCATCCTGGGTGAGGCCCAATACATCTGATGCCAAGGATGGTCTGCCGGGATACTCATTTGGCTACTCCGACTTCGAGTCTTACTTGGGTTCGTTCATATTTGGCACCTTTGATATGTCCTCTTCCAGGGCCAGGGTAGAGACCGCTAACATTAAATCGTCTCCAGCGGTGGCGGTCCTGTCCACTGACAGCGACGATAAACTGACATGGATCAGGGCCGGAGTTCTGTTTGAGACTCTATTCTTGACTGCTACCAAGTTAGATGTGAGGTTCGACCTCTTCAGCCAGCCTGCAGCCATCCCAGAGCTCAGGCAAGAGATGGCGCAGATGCTGAACGTGAAATCTCCTCATTTACTTATCCGCATGGGATATGCAGAGCCTGCCAAACACACCCCAAGGCGACCGGTAGAGGAGGTTTTGATCTCCTGAATTTTTCCAGCTTTTATGTGAACTTAAACCTCACTATCAGCTGTATGCGATGGTTTTAAGGACTGGGTGGTCCTTAAAATTAGTGAGAGGATTCGAATGGGAAGCTATATTACC
>DATMZB010000377.1:0-6780 GCA_035560655.1 Methanotrichaceae archaeon
ATTATGCACGGCGATGGCTTGCGTCATGGCCGCAGGAGCGCAACCAAATATAGATCTGCAGAAAAATGCCAGCCCCGTATCAGGAGCTCCATCGACCAATGTCAGCTTCGATGTCACAGCCACAAACACGGGCAATGTCAGCTTTGGCAATGTGAGGATAATCGACCTTCTGCCTGCAGGCATGACCTTCCTTCCAACGACAGCGCAGCCTCCTGCAGATAACGTATCGCCCAACCGGGACGGAACCACAACCATCTCATGGGACAATGTAAGCCCCAGTGGACTGGACCCAGGCAACGTCAGCCCGATCTCGTTCCAGGCACATATCGATGGCAAAGACACGTCAGGAAGGGACTCATATGGAAACAAGACCAATCTGGCCGCAGTTCAAGCCACTACAGTCGGAGGACTGACTGCAAACGCTACTGCCTCGGCTACAGTTAGAGCCCTCAATGCAGAGATCCAGGCCACAAAGAAGGCCAACAAGACCTCAGCCGCTCCGCTCTCTTATGTCGAATTCATACTCAAGATCACAAACACGGGCAATGCCACATTCAAGGCTGTACAGGTGGCAGACCTCCTGCACACTGGACTCAGCTTCGTATCCACCAATGTGACCGCTGATGTATCATCCGAGCCCATATCCTGGACATTCAACGAGACTCTGAACCCAGGCCAGTCGATCTTCATAAGCCTGATCGCAAAGGTTGACGCCAATGCCAAAGGCACTCTTGTAAATGAGGTTGCTGCAATGGGCCTACCAGAGAACGGCGACCCTGTGCTCAATATTAACCCCGACAACCGTGCCACGGTCACTGTGATAAGACCTCGGGTTGTCAGGCCTGATGATACCAACCGCGATACGATGGATATTGGAAAGGAAGTTGCTCTGGCCTTCACAGCCAGCTTCTTTGGCAAAGACGCCGCCCGGGCCACTAACGACCTGGAGATAAAGAAGAACCAGGACTCGGGAGAGTGTGTGAGCTGCCCTGATGGCTGCAACAACGCATGTGTAAAGCACAACCTAGAGAAGATATGGGTTGGAGATAGAGATGCTTCGGCCCACGGATCAGGAGACTCGAACAACCACGTGAAGCTGGTGAGCAACCAGGTGTAGATAGTCGCCAGTGGAAGACGGGCCTCAGGATCGGCTCGACTTCCATCCCTCCTCCTCCGCCATCACAATCACAGATCTCAGAGGCATTCCGACCTCAGAGGCTATTTTCCGGCAGTCTTCGTACTCAGGCTTTACATTCAGGATCTCAGATCCAAGCCGGCTTATCTTTACAGTGAAAGGATACTCTGTGCCGCCTATGCTCAGGCTGAGCTCTCTGGACTCGCGCTTTGCCACATAGCGGTGGAGGCTTGGAAAGACCCTGACCCCCAGAGACCCGGTCTCCCTCATGATCAGCCTGACAAGGCCTTCTATATCGTCCTGCCTGGCAATGGTGCGTATGAGGTTGCCGGGCCTTCCCTTCTTCATCACTGCTGATGCTATTGAGACATCCAGCGCGCCCGCGGCCATCAGAAGCTCAATCAGGTTCCCCAGCACCTCGCCTGTAACATCATCAACATTGGTCTCGAGCTGCACTATCCTGTCGAGAGTGATCTGCTCATGGCTGGCCTGGCCGAGGACGGCGCGAAGGAGGTTTGGGATCTCCAGGTCTCTGCTGCCAGCGCCGTATCCGACTGACTCAGCCCTGATCAGAGGATAATGGTCCATGAACTTTTCGACCAGGACGGACATAATGGCCGCGCCTGTTGGCGTCAGAAGCTCCTGGTCCACAGGACCGCCCCTCCATGGCATATCATGAGACCTCAGTATCTCCATTGCAGCCGGACCCGGGACCGGCAGGAGGCCGTGGGAAGACGGCACTGTTCCGCCTCCAACAGAGATTGGAAGAGAGAATGCCTTTACGCCCATGCTCATGAACGCGGCGCAGCTTCCGGCGATGTCTGCCAGGGCGTCTAAGGCCCCGATCTCGTGAAACCTGGCCTGCTCCTTGGGAAGGCCGTGGACGATGCCTTCCGCGACTGCCAGGGCATCCATAGCCCGGAGTGCCATATCCAGTGCAGGAGGATCAAGGCTTGAGCCTCGAAGTATTGATACTGCCTCATCCAGGTTGTGATACCTCCTATCAGAGATCACTCTGGCTCTGGTGGCACGGATGTGGCTTTTTTGTACTTCTGAGACCTCAAGGCTGCAGCCCACGGACTTTACTGCATCCTCAACTGTCTCCCGGTCTGCGCCCAGATCCAGGAGGCAGCCCATGATCATGTCTCCTGATGCGCCTGAGTAGGGGTCGAAGAGAAGAGCCTTCATAGATAAAATATCGGGCCCCGGCCGTTAAAAATGAATTGGTAAATGACCATAAAGCATGATAAAATTAGGATCTGCAAGGCCGGATTCCGGGGCCTCGCTTCGCGTTTAGATGCTGGTGCCAGATAAAATAGCTGATTTAAATGATCAGTATCTTCTGGGCGGCCGTGCAGGCTTGTGCTTCTGGTAGCAATCGCTGCAGTACACTGGCCTGGAACCATCCGGTGTAAAGGGAACTTGACACTGCTTTCCGCACTCAGCGCAGGTCGCGTCGTGCATCTCTCTTGGGCCGCTGTTATAGCCGCCTCTGTTTCCGCCGTATCTCTCCATTTAAATCCACTGCCTTGAATCTATCCAAGAATAGATCCAATTGTGCTACAAAACAATCTCAACAAACCCAATTGATGCGACGCAATGCAGCCTCCCAAGAAGGACACGGCTTCATGATAAATCTTCCGGTCTCTAATTAATCCGTGACAGGGATCAGGAGATAGAACAAGGCTGTCATGTCGCGAGCGACCAGCAATCAAGTATATAATTATAGCTCGGTGGCCACCAGCAGTGATGGCCCACTCCCCAATCGTCGAAGCCAGACCTAAATCTCGTCCCCTACCCATATTAGACTCGTCCAGCTGTCTCTAATCAGGAGGCAACTACTGGTATAAAAAAGTTCTTAAGCGCAGTCACATCTCCGAGCATAATGGTTTTCTAAGAAGGGGTCGACCAACACGCACCAATATATTTTGCTGAGATTATGAGCGATAAAGAATCTGAATGGCACGGCTACGAGTGGGTAGCCTTATCTGTCACAACCGTGGGGGCACTGCTGGCATCCATCCAGGGCTCAGCCCTGCTGATAGCGCTCCCTGAGATCATGACCCGCCTGGATGCCGGGTTCCTGACAATAATGTGGGTGCTGCTTGGATACATGCTCATCACCACAGCGCTGGTGCCTGTAGTGGGCAGGCTGGCAGACATCTGGGGAAGAAAGAACCTCTACAACGCAGGCTTCGCCATATTTACCCTGGGCTCAATGCTTTCAGGCCTCTCCCAGCCCCAGTTCCATGGCTGGGACCTTGTGGGATACAGGCTGGTTCAGGGCATAGGCGGCGCCCTGCTCATGACCAACAGCGCGGCGATTGTAACCGATGCCTTCCGCCACGGCAGGGTTGGGTTTGGCCTCGGAGTGAACATGATCGCCTTTGCAGCAGGCTTCCTTGTGGGACCGGTCATTGGAGGCGTCCTGACCTCAATCTCCTGGCGCTGGATATTCCTCATAAATGTGCCCCTGGGAGTCGTTGGCACCTTATGGGGCATGAAGAGGCTTCGCGAGCCCGTCTCCCTCCCAACAGAGCAGCGCTTTGACTGGCTGGGCAGCCTCCTGTTCACAGTAGGCCTGGGCTCGTTCCTGCTGGCCATATCCCTGGTGGCCTTCCCGCTGATAGGCATGACCAGCATATATGCCCTCTTTACGGCAGGACTGATCGGCCTTGCAGCATTCGTCATTGTGGAGAGAAGAGTGGACCAGCCCATGCTCAACCTCAACCTCTTCAAGAACAAGCTCTTTGCCTATGCAGCAGCAGCCAGCGCTCTAAACGGCCTGGCCCGCGGAGCGGTGCTCTTCGTGCTCATCTTCTTCCTGCAGGGGCCGTACGGCATGGACCCCCTGACTGCCGGAATTGCCATGGCACCCTTCGGCGCAGCCTTCCTGCTTGTGGGGCCGGTCTCAGGCCACCTCTCAGACAAGTATGGTTCAAGGACCCTGGCCACAATAGGCCTTCTTGTCTCGGCAGTTGGACTGCTTGGCCTGAGCAGGGTGGTATCCACGACGTCCTACATTGAGCTTGCAGCTTACATGGCGCTCATGGGCGGAGGCTCGGGACTATTTGGATCTCCAAACTCCACTGCCATCATGACCTCCATACGCCCCGAGCAGAGGGGAACTGCATCCGGCACGAACCTGATGCTCATGAACACAGGCCAGATGCTCAGCATCGCAATCGCATTCCCGCTGGTGCTCAGCAAGATACCCGAGGATGTGATGTTCCACGTCTTCCTCTATGGTGGAGGCATGGGCGGATCGCCCCAGGCTCTGGCCATCTTCGAGGCCGGCACTCACGAGGCGTTCCTGGTATCGTTCGCAGTGACCCTGGTGGCTGCAGCAGTGTCCGCACTCAGGCCAAGGCGCTGGCCTCCAACTGCAGCCAGCGGCTAGCGCCGCTTCATTTTGAGCCGTATTAAAAAAACATCGACTGAGAACGAAGGGTTATCCCTGGATTTCAGAACTCCAGGACCGTCCCGGCACGGTTGAATATGAACCGGTCTCCAAACTCGGCACTGAGCCTGGCACCCACCTCCAGGCCGGTGCAGTGGGATACGCCAATCATTCCAAAATCCATAGCTTTCAGGGCTTCAACAGTCTTCTGGACCCGCAGCCCTTCAGGTCTCTTTTTATCCCCAAACCCCAGGTGAGTGCCGCCTATGATGCCTGCGATCCTATCCTGGCCAGTGATCTCCCTGGCCCACTCTATGGTGTTTATGAGGCCGCTGTGAGCGCACCCCAGCACCACCAGCAGTCCCCGGTCCAGCTCCACCACCAGTGCCTGGTCGTCGATGATGGGGTCAACCTTTCTCTCGGGGTCCATAATAAGCAGATCAGGCTCAGGCGTCTCAAAATCAGTGGTCCTTGGAATCGCGCCTGTAAGCCAGATGCGGTCAGAGATCTGGCGCGGCTCCGTAGAGAGATCGAATTTAGCCCCCAGGCCCTCGAGATGGGATCTGGTGAAAGGGATGCCTGCATCCAGGAGCTTTCCCTGGTGCAGAGCATATCTCCTCTCAAAGATGCCCGTGTGGCCAAAGACCATGGCGGGCCCAGTGAGATCCAGGATGCTGCAAAGGCCGCCCGTGTGGTCGAAGTGCCCATGGCTGATGGCGATTGGCAGCCCTTTCAGGTCAATTTCAAGAACTCCGGCATTGTGAGTTGCAGTCATTGTCTGGCCTGTATCAAATATCAGCCTGTAGTCTTCCGCCTCCAGGTAGATGGATAGGCCGTGCTCTGCCAGCAGCCGCGGAACCGGGGATGCAGTGTTCTCGCTGAGCGTGACGATCCTGACTTTCATATACCACCAATTACTTCTTCCAGAACTCAGGCACAAGCAGTACAAGTGCAGGTATGATCTCCAGCCTGCCTATCCACATGCATATGAAGAGGACCATCTTGCTGAAGTCAGGCAGGGTATGGTAATCCAAAAACAGCCTTCCCAGGCCCGGACCCACATTGCCCAGGTTGGAGGCAACGGCTGAGATCAGGTCTATCATATCCGTGGGCAATCCGGCCAAATAGCAGTCAGCAGCTATAGCCAGCACCCCCACACTGAAGATGAGGACGTACATGTTGATGAAGGATACAATGGAGTGAACTATCTCCTCCTTTACAGGCACTCCATCGAGCTTTACATGCCTCACAGCCTTTGGGTGCATGGCCCGCAGAAGCTCCAGGTATCCGAATTTTAGAGCTATCTGTATCCTGGACACCTTTATGGCGCCGCCTGTAGATCCTGCGCATGCTCCTACGAACATCAGCAGAACCAGGGTGAACTTGGCTGCAGTGGACCAGGTATCGAAGTTTGCAGTGGTAAATCCTGTGGTGGTCATTAAAGACACCACTTGGAACCCGGCATTGCGGACCTGATCATTCAGTGAGCCTCCCATGCCTCCAAAGACCACCACTATGGCCGTGGATGCCAGAGTTATGAGTGCGTAGAGCTGGAACTCGGGGTCCCTGAAGAGAGCCATCTTCTCGCCATACAGCACCTTGTAATGAAGTGCGAAGTTGGCTCCTGATACGAACATGAATATCAGGACTATCCATTCGATTATTGGGCTCTTATATGCCGCTATGCTGTTGGCCTGGGGAGAGAAGCCTCCAGTGGCCAGTGTGGAGAATGTGTTGCAGAGCGCATCATAGAGCGGCATCCTGGATGCTACAAGAAGAAAGATCTCAGCTACAGTCACTACCAGATATACTGTCCAGAGGATCTTGGCAGTGTCTCTTACCCTGGGCGTGAGCATATCCTTGGTGGGTCCTGGAACTTCGGCCTTGAAGAGCTGCCTTCCAGCCACGCCTAGGTGAGGCAGCACTGCTATGAAGAGGAGTATGATCCCCATGCCTCCAAGCCACTGTGCAAAAGACCTCCAGAACAGCAGCCCGAAGTAGGTGGCCTGGTGGGGATTGGCCACTGGAATGGAGAGCGCGTTTCCAAGCATATACACCAGGCTATGGTCCACAAGAGTGGCGTTTATTATCCAGTACCCCTGAGCATTGGACTCAGTCAGGATGGTGGAGCCAGTGGTGGTGAAGGCCGACATGGACTCAAATAGGGCATCTACCAGGCTGATACCCAGGAAGCTGTAGGGCAGAGCGCCAAAGAACGCAGCACCCAGCCAGCCTATGGATACTA
>DATMZB010000378.1:0-2102 GCA_035560655.1 Methanotrichaceae archaeon
CCGCTTGAGACATCCACCGCGTAGGGGCAGACTGCCCTTATGGCTGAGCCGACATTGCCGGGTCGAAGGCCGCCAGCCAGAATGACCGGCACGCTCAGAGCTTTGACTATGCTGGCGCTGCCAGACCAGTCATGTACCTCTCCTGTGCCCCCAAGCCTGCCGTCCTTAAATGTGTCCAGAAGCACTGCATCTGCAGCCCTGGAGAATTCAAATGCCAGGTCCATGCGCCCTGAAGGCACTGCAGCCACAACCTTCTGGCTTACCTTCTCCTTTAAAGCCAGAAGATCATCGGGCCTAAGAGTTCCGTGCACCTGGAGAACGTCAGCTCCAGTCCCGTCCGCCAGGTCCACAGCTTCTCTGACATCGCGGGGCGCAATCACAGCCACGCTCCTTGTAAAGACTGGCACCTGCCTTATGAGCTCCCTGGCAAGGCCGGCTCCTATCCTGTGCCTGGAGCCCTCAACCTCAACCACGAACCCCACTGCATCAGCCCCGCTCTCTACTGCAAAAGCAAGCTCTGACGGGTCCATTATGCCGCAGATCTTGACCCTGGTCATAGGAACCGTCTCAGCTTCTCTGGCTCGCCGTTCATATCGACCAGGTTCTTAAGCGTCTCCAGAGCCCTGCCGCAGTCAAGAGACTCCTCTGCAAGCAATGCTCCAGCCCTCAGAGTTTCTGCCTTGCCAGATACATAAAGAGCGGCCGCGGCATTCATTGAGATCACATCTCTTGCTGCAGACCTCTCTCCCTTCATGACCGCCACCAGCCTTGAGGCGTTCTCCTCTGGAGTTCCGCCTGCAATCTCGCTTCTATCCGCCCGGCGGTATCCGAACTCTTCTGGAGAGATGCTGTAGCTCTTAATCTCTCCATCATTCAGCTCAGAGACTTTTGTCTCTCCAGTATTGGTGATCTCGTCCATGCCCTGGCCGTGAACCACCATTGCACGTCTGGTGCCAAGCCGTCCCAGCACCTCTGCCAGCGTCTGGCAGAGCGCCGGGTCATATACTCCCATGACCTGGGCCTGGGCGCCAGCAGGGTTTGTCAAAGGCCCTAGAATGTTGAATACAGTCCTCATTCCCAGATCCTTTCGAAGCTGGCCCACCCTCTTCATGGCCGGGTGGAATAGTGGTGCTAACATAAACCCGATTCCCAGTGTCTCTATTGCAGACTGGACCTGGTCGGGGGAGGGCGAGATGTTCACCCCCAGTTCGGATAGCACATTGGCGCTCCCGCATTTAGATGAGATAGCATAGTTGCCGTGCTTGGCCACAGGGGCTCCGCATGAGGCGGCCACAATGGCTGCAGCCGTGCTTATGTTTATGGTATTGGCAGAGTCTCCGCCAGTGCCACAGGTATCAACCAGGGTTCCGCTGACCCTGGGGCGTATCCTCACTGCAGAGGACCTCATCTTCCTGGCAAGGCCCGCTATTTCAGATACAGATTCTCCCTTCATCCTCAATGCCACAAGCACAGCTCCTATCTGAGCATCGCTGGCCCCGTCGAATATCTCGCCCAAAAGGCCCTCTGCCTCCTCCATGGACAGGTCGCGCCCGTCCACAATCTGCTGAAGGTAACTCAAGCATGATCACCAGTCTTTGATGTATAAACTTGTACTCTATTGGATAGATAGATACATCATATATAAGATTTATGCAACGACGTTTGCCCCATGCCATAATCTACCATATATTCATCCCATCAAATATCTCGAAGCGCTTCACAGGGATGCACGCAGACATAGAACACAATGGCTGATGACGTATGCTGCCCTAAATCCCAGTTTGAAGCAAAAAGATGCCTCAATATCTTTAGGCCAATTCGGCTCACAGGGCGATCCCAATCAACTGTAGGAGTGCAACTGATTTCCTTCAGACGCGGATACCGATGATATCAGCGCCAACACAATCAGCGTTCAGAGCTTGATGGATGAAAGCACATGCAGGAATATAGCTGACCGAGACAAATGCAGGCCGCGCCACTCCGGGAAAATACATCGCGATAATGACCTCTGCCTCCTAACGAAGGAATGCTGGCTGTAGTGAGCTTTTGAGGCATTGAATATTTAGCTTAATGGCGCACGTATCTCATGCATTCTTCCAAGT
>DATMZB010000379.1:0-4014 GCA_035560655.1 Methanotrichaceae archaeon
GCTATATAGCGGCTCGCCTCCAGAGCTCCTGATGGTGACATTGCCTCTCAGCTCGGCTGTCTCTCCTGCCTGCAGCCCGCTCACCGTGGGGTACCAGATATCGGATTTGCCCATAACACTGAAAGGCGCCTGGGCTATAGAGCCGCTCCCATCAGTGACCTCGATGCCTATCTTGAACTCTCCTGCGGGAGACCCTCCGAGGTTTGCGATGGTCACGGTGAGCGGCACCCTGGCCACCATGCCACCTTCCTCGAATGATGCCTGCTCAGGCACTGGAGCGATCGATTGAATGACCAGGTCCGGAGCAGTTGCGCCATTGGGGATGACCGCTACAGCGCTTGGCGTCATCAGTATAGGGCCGTTTTGCTCAGGCCCGTTCTCGACTGGCAGTGACTCGGGGATAATCACATGCACGTCATTATCGGGCTGGACATCTGGAGATCTGTACAGGCCACTGGGATTCGGCACAGCCGTCATCTCAGACTGAGACCCCTTCGGCACAGCAGTTGCCATTTCAGCGCTGCCGGGAGCATCGGCCTTTTTCACCCCAGAGATCCGTCCCTCTCTTTGCAGCGGCTCTGGAACGCCGTTCTTGAGCCAGCACCTCGGCCCGCCTGGAACGCCGGGCTGGACATAAGTGAATGCACTGCAGTCAGGGATCCTGGAGCATTCCTCAGCACAGATATTTGGGTCTGGGCTGGGTGGCTCGAAGTCCTTGTAGTTCATGCCAGGTCTATCTATGCCCTCCTCCCAGGCGAGGTAACGGCTGCTTATCGACCCATCTCCTTGATCAGAGATGCCCTGGCCTGATCCGTGCGCTGATGTGTTCTTGGATGAGTTACATAGGCCCCAGCAGATCGTGTCATTATAATAATTGGCATATGTTACTCCTGAATTAATGGCAGGATCTTCGTTATATTCCAGGACCGCGTATTCAATACCTGCTCCATTGGGATAGTTCATCAAGATATCCAGGCCCACACCAGTGGTTCTCTCAAGCAGCCCATATTGGTTGAAGAGTACTGGCTTATCCCATTTCTTCACATTGCCCTCAGCATCAGCATCCCAGCCAATCCTGTACCAGGCCTGGTTCGTGCCTTCGGTGTTGACTACAAATAAAACGATGAGGTCAGACATGTTATTTGAATTCAGATCTGTAGCGGCAATGTCTCCGGCGTCAGTATCTGCGCCGAACCAGCCTGGAACTTTCCTCAATCCAGAATCGGGATAAAGATAGCTGTCCCACTTAGTAACTTTGCCTTTTTCATCGAGATTCCAGCCGATCCTGTACCATCCTGTGTTCTCTCCCTCTGGGTTATCTATATTGAGGATGACCAGGTCAGGCCTTAAGTCATTATCCAAATTCGCAAGGGCAATTCCGCCTCCAGCTGTATCGTGGCCAAACCACCCGGGAACCTTTATAGGCGTTGTCAGCTGGTCTCCCCAGCTTGTGACCATGCCGCTGTAATCTAAGTCAAAGCCAATCCTATAGTATGCCTCATCCGGTCCTTCGGGATTTGCTATGTGGAAGAAGACCAGATCTGGTCGATTGTTATCATCCTTATTGATGTATCCGATGGCGACATCAGCTGCCACATCATCAGCTCCTACCCAGCCAGGCAGCTTCATCTCCTTAGACCAGTTGGATGCCTTGCCATCAGACTTGATATCAAAGCCGATCCTGTAGTATCCAGCGTTCTCGCCCTCCAAGTCCTTTATATTGAAGATGACGATGTCAGGTACGGTGTTGTTGTTCACATCTCCAATCGCCATTCCCCCGCCCTGGCTTTCGCCAATATACCTCGGCTCTTCAAATGCATAAGAGGGCTGGAAGATGGAGATAAGCGCGATCGATATTATCATCCCAAGGAGTGATGCTCTGAGAATTCTTTCATCCCCTGAATTTTAAAGCTTTTTGCTAGGGATTGACCTCTTAGGCTTAAATATATTGTGGCTTTTGGTCTTAAGGAAGGAAATTCGTCTCATGCAAATTATATTAAAACCGCCTGAGACCACGCTGGGATCAAGATCTTCAGATGCATAAGGTCAGGGCATCGGGCCGTGTGCCCTGCCATCAGAGCCTTCATATCACATCCACTAACACGATGTTGCCTGCCCGGTTGTTGATTGTGAAGAAGAATATGTGCCTGCCAGCCTCATCAAGGCCGATGGTCACCCTGTTGTAGCCCTGAATCATGGACTGAACGATCCTGGTGTATATCCCCTGATCTGATCCGTCAACAAATCCATGGTTGGCGGCGGGTATTTTTCCATTTATTACCCTCATACAGCCCTTATGGCAGTAGCTTTACTGACCCGGGTCTCATTGATGAGCTGGAGGGCGCTATTCCTCGAAAGGACTGCGACTATCGTGAACCCATCGGATGCATTGCCGCTGGCATTTTCTCTTATATCCAGGACATGGACGTTCTCAACCTCCAGAGGCGCTCTTCCATCAGATCTGGGAACCACAAGGTCGACCACATCCCCTCTCTGGAGCCTCCCCCCAAGAGATGTAGCTGAGTTTGCAGGTATCCCCACAACTGTTGCCCTGTCCAGGCCGGTCAGATCTTGAAGGTCGAACAGCTTGTCCTCTGACACGGGCTCATCTGCTTTCAAAGGCTCGAGAGTACAGTAATAATTGCTCCCGTTCATGTAGGAGGAGATATTGCTAATGACTTTGGATGTGGGTGAGCTGTTATCCACGGCCTTGATTGTAAATTCGTCAGCCGTGATAATGTGATAGGCAGGAATGTAATGGATCGGCACGGCTACATCCATGTCCTGTGGGGCCCATAGCGTTTTGGGCCCAATATTCAGGAAAAGCCCGCCCAATAGGCCCACTACCAGGACAAAACAGGCGATGGACCCAAAGGTTAAAAGCCTGCTTTGACTGCCCCTCTTTTGCTCATCCATCATTTTGCCTCCTTGGAGGCTTTGGCATTTGAATACCGGATATTGGAAGACGGAGCATTGCGGTACAGCCACTGGCCTAGCTCATTCCAGAACAGCTTCTCATCCTGCATCGATCCAGGAGCTTCCAGGCCCAACTCAGTTATCAATTTATCTCTGTAGAGATCGAAAGTAGATCTGATCAGATCTCCATAGGTCACTGCATATGTGATGGCTCCTCTGTATGCCACCCATCCCAGAACAAATGAACCCCAGAAGATCAGAAGAAACTGCTGGGGATCTGCCCGATATATCAGAAGAATGAGACCACCCAGTATGGAGAATGAGAAGCTCAGCAGTGATATCAGGACCATCAAGTCCAGAGATCCCCTGGCGTTCGCCAGGGAAGTGGTCCACTCTGTGCTCATAAGAGGGTATAGCTTGGGCCAGAAGAAGACTGCATCAGCGTTGTACCTCTCCTTTGGGTACATCTCAGCACTCTTCAGGATATTCCCAAGGCAGGTCGGCATAACCTCCTGAGGCCGACCTACCGGGGGATAATAAAAGTATATCTTCTCATAGATCCTATTGGCCTCAGTCGTGACCTCTCCTTTTTTCTTTAGGATCTCTGCTATATCCTCATCGCCCGCAGGAGACTTGCGCTTTTTATCCAATATTTCAGAGATATCTAGCTTGCTCCATGCTTCTTTTGCATCTCTTAGATCTTTGAGGGCACAATTGTAATGGTTCTTAGCCTCCAGGTGCAGAGATTCAGCCAAGACCAGATCGCCACCTATTGCCACGAAGTCGGCCTCGAGAGAATCGAGGCTTGCAGCCACCTCCCGTGATTCGATTTCAGCCTCGTCTGCACAATTATATTTCTCATCCTCCCGGAAGCCGTCCATTTTCATCTTCAGGGGCTGAATCTTATCGATCTCCGTCCATAGCCTGGCCTCAAGACTCATTGCCCGGGGGATCATTTCCTTAAGATCTGTCATTAGAGATGCCATTGACCTAGCTGAACTCTCCAGCTTGCCTCCGGCAAGTGCTGCAGCATCTTTGCTATTCTCAGGATCTGATATGATAATCTTATATTTGGCTTTATTAAGAGAACCGCTAGCC
>DATMZB010000380.1:0-2134 GCA_035560655.1 Methanotrichaceae archaeon
AGCCAGAGGAGAGAGGATATCGCCAGAGTCGTTGGACCTGCCTGCCTGGATTATCATCTCCATCTGCTGGAGGGGGCCGGCCTGGTTGAGACGAGAGATGGGTCCGTGGAGATGACTGTCAATGCCCGGAGACTGGTTCCATACATGTCCGTAGAACCATTTGATGAGAGAGACCTGGCAGAGGCCAGGCTGGTAGAGGTCTCGGATATAAGCCAGCTACTGCCCTGTCCCGCAGACCCGTCCATGTTCAGGATAACAGCAAGGATATTTCCGCCCCCAGGAGATGGCATCAGGGGACTGAAGGCGGTCTTTCCGAGGTCGAGGTACTCTGAGAGGATGAAGGCCCTGGTCATTCCCAGGAAGAACATGAGGATCACCCTCTACTCATCAGGGAATGTCTCTGCAGTCATGGTAAGATCGCCGCAAGAGGCAGAGGACGCCCTGTACGAGCTCAGAGATTCCATAAATCAAGCCGTAGAATCTGCCAGTAGGTGCGGCCGGAGGATAGATCACATGGAGATCAACCATCTTCTGGCCCACACCAACTGCGGAGAGTGCGGAGAGAAGAGCTGCTACTGCTTTGCCATCAAGCTGGCCGATGGCGAGACCACGCTGGGGATGTGTTCTCCCCTGAAGGAGGCCAGACATTCAGCTAAAGCAGAGCGCTTAAAGGAGATTCTGAGCTGAAGGTGACGCTGATGAAGACATTGACATTGGTTCTGACAGATGGTCCCTATATCTCCGAGTATGCTGAGATGGCCTACAAGATAGCCTCTGCTGCCATGAAGAGCTGCAACGTGAATATATTCCTGTATATGGATGCCCTCCATATACCAAAGATCGGCCAGAGCCCGGCCATATTTGCCAATGCAGGCAAGCTATTCACCGAGCTTGCAGAAAGAGGCGTCAGGATCAGAGCCTGTCCCAGATGCGGATCTGCCAGGGGCTATGTCTCAAATGGCATGCAGGATTATCCGGGTGAGATCAAGATCACGAGCCTTTATGACCTTCAGGAGATGATATCCTGCAGCGACAAGGTGATCCCCCTGACCAGGTGATAAGGATTGGGAGGCAAGAGCATGAGATCGACCATGTTCATAATAGATGTTGCGCCTTATGGCACAGAGAAGGCCTATGGAGCAATGTATGCGGCTGTGGTATGTTTGCCCAGCGGCTCAGCAATTGGACTTTACGGAGACGGCGTATACCTGGCCCTGGCGGGACAGGATAGCAAAGACCTATCCATGCCAAATATTGGGGACATTGTATATGCGTATCCTGAGGTCAGGTTCCTGGCTCATGAGCCTTCAGTAGTCGAGCGCGGACTCATGGATAAAAATCTGATAGATCCAATAGAGCTTTTGGATGAGGATGAGTTTATTAAGGAGATAGCAGACTGCGATAGCATGATAATTTTGTGAATATTGAGGCATATGATGACTGAAGTGTTCTTGCTTACCAAAGCTCCAAGCAGCGCCAGATCAAAGCTGTGTCTTAAAATGGTTGAAGCATCAGATGATCCCAGGCTGTACCTGGCCGGCGATGGGGTCTATCATCTCCTGGGCGAATTGACCTCGGGAAAAGTAACTGCCTGTAAAGAGGATCTACTGGCAAGGGGCATATCAAGCCCCGGCGGCGCTTCTGTGCCTGAGGACTTCTACAGCCAGCTGGTGGAAGAGGTTATGGAGAGGGCCAGCCGGGTCTACTCGTTCTAGTTTGATGGCCCTTTGTTTGCTTTTTTATAGTGCTTTACGAAATGGTTTACACTTAACATCTTCAATCTCAGGACTCCAGGCTCAAAGCTTATATACAGAGCAGCTGAACATCTCAGAGATGCATGATAACTGAGTCAGGGATTATACATGGCATTTCATATCTCAGGCCATAGCATCCAGGACGAATCCCGCCAAGATAGTGATATGATGTATATGACTTGGATGCTGTGGATAATGACCGACCCAAGTAAACTTATAATCGGTAACTTAGCCTGAATCCATTGACTTATTGCCGCCTATCCCATGCAGAAAGGAAGATGGAGATAAAAAATAAACCAGATGACGGCCTGAAAATTATCATCAGAATATTTTAATATAAACTGACAGCGTGGGGGAAGATTTTTATATGGACATGGGCA
>DATMZB010000381.1:0-6737 GCA_035560655.1 Methanotrichaceae archaeon
GATTTATAAAAGGCGATGATGGAAGAGAGTATTCTGTTCATGCATCAGATGTCCAGTCCGGCATCACCATTCACGGAGGCAACAGAGTCCGCTTCGAGGTGGCGGATGGCTCCAGGAACCCCAGGGCTTTTAGAGTTGAGATTAATCCTACCTGATAGAAGGCTCGATTGTCCTGGCCGCATCTTTCCTGGCAATGTAATGCACCTAGAGTACATCCCGGCCGAAATAGGGCTATGATTTCCCCATTTATGCAAGATGGTTTATCCTGTTGCATCTTCTGGGCAAAGCATTGACAATCTGAGTCATTAGAGATCGTCCCACGCAGACGTACTTCAGGGCCAAAACCTGAGTGGCAGCCCAGTCCATCATTATCTCGTCCAAAATCAAATACATATATACCTTTTCAGAATAAGCGCTGCCCAAATACATGCACAGGAGATACCTTTTGGCAAGCTACAACCAGATGTCTCATGAGGTCTTGAAGGATCGAGCAGAGCAGGCGGCAGCAAAGCTTGAAAGCTGCGACCTCTGCCCCCGTTCATGCAATGTGAACAGGCTCAAAGGAGAGCAGGGCTTCTGCAGAGGCGGCCTCCTGGCAAGAGTTGCAAGCTTTGCACCTCACTTCGGAGAGGAGTCGCCCCTTGTGGGGACCCGCGGGTCTGGCACTATATTCTTTGCAGGGTGCAACCTTGGCTGCATTATTCTGCCAGAACTACGAGATAAGCCAGGACGATCTTGGTGAAGAGATCTCGGCTGAGCATCTTGCCAGGATCATGGTACACCTGCAGAGAAAGGGATGTCACAACATAAACCTGGTCACACCCACTCATTTCGTGCCCCAGATTCTGGAAGCCCGGATCATAGCCAGTGGAAGAGGGCTGAAAGTTCCGCTGGTATACAACTGCGGAGGCTACGAGTCTGTAGAGACACTGCGGCTCCTGGAGGGGATCGTGGACATATACATGCCCGACATGAAGTACGGCTCGGACGATGAAGGGCTGACAGGGCAGGCAGGGCAGAGGTATTCTAATGCCAGGGATTATGCCAGGCACGCCAGGGCAGCTATTGAGGAGATGCACCGCCAAGCAGGAGATCTGGTTATAGAGGATGGGCTGGCTGTGAGAGGGTTGATAGTCAGACACCTGGTGCTTCCAGAGGGCATTGCAGGCACAAGAGAAGTTGTGGAGTTCCTGTCAGGTCTGTCCAAGGATACGTACCTGAATGTCATGGCCCAGTACCATCCTGCACACGAGGCCGATCAACGCCCGGAGCTTTCCAGGCGCATCACTGCCAGGGAGTTTGGAGATGCATGCAATCTGGCTATAGATGCAGGCCTTACAAGAGGATTGGAGATCCAGTAAACTTCAAAGATAGGCTTGATGGCAGCGCGATAATCGCATTTTATTAAGAATGCAAAAGATCTCAATGAGAATCGATGATCTGTATCGATCAATAGACTTATATTTTGCCTGCTTCAACTCTCGCATGAGGTCAGACTCTGAAATATTGATGTGAGTGAAGAGGATCAGTCTCAATCATGACCCAAAAATCATGATCCAGAAATGCTCAGGCTAATTAATCATGCCGGGTCATCGCTGGAACTACGGATTCTCCAGTATTGCAGAGCTAGAACCCGAACTCTCGACCATGAATATGGGGGATCAAGATGTATATTGGATCAAAGGGATATGAGGGGGCCCGTTTGAAGCCCGCAGTACTCGGAGCTTTTCTTCTGATTACTCTAATCTCAGCCGTGTTTTGCTCGCAGGCAGCTGCATCTTTTGCGTCTGCGGGCCCGAATCAGAGCCAGAACCAGAAACAGGTCAATGCCTTCGACCCGGCCTACATGAACCAATCTGTGCGGCCTGGAGACGATTTTTACGAATACGTCAATGGCGGATGGATCAAGAGCCACCCTGTGCCTCCTGACAAATCTCGCTACGGCGCCTGGGAGGTCCTTGAGGATGAGACAAACGAGCGCCTCAGATTGATGATAGAAGAGGCCGCCAATAACACTACTCTTGAGAATGGAAGCAACCTGCAAAAGATCGCAGCCATCTATCGCCTGGGCATGGATGCAGCCGCCCTTGATGAGCAGGGCGCAAGTCCTCTGAACGAGGAGTTTGGCCGCATAGAGAACATATCGACGCCTGCAGATGTGCAGACAGAGGCAGATCATCTTCTGGAGATGAACATAAATCCACTATTTGGCATCTACGCCGATGCAGATGCCAAAGACAGCAGGATGACGGTGGCCGTCCTCTCTCAGGGCGGACTTGGACTTCCTGACAGGGACTACTACTTCAGGCAGGATAACGCCTCTAACAAGACCAGAGAGGATTAACTGGACTTTATGGCCAGGACGTTCACCCTTCTTGGTGACAGCCCTGATAATGCTTCCAAAAATGCAAAGACTGTCATGAGGATGGAGACCCGTCTGGCCAATGCTTCATTCACCAATGTCGAGAACAGGGATGTGGAGAAGACCTACAACAAGATGAGCCTGAAGGATCTGGATGCATCTGCTCCCGGGATCAACTGGACAAGGTTTGCCTCTGACCTGGGCCGACCCGACATTAAGGAGATCGATGTCATGCAGCCGCCTTTTGTCAAAGAGGTCGGCTCAATGATACAGGGCGAGAATATCAGCGACTGGAAAGTCTTCCTGCGCTGGAAGCTGATCTCGGCTGCCGAGCCATATCTGGGTTCCAGGTTCGAGAATGAAAGCTTTGAGTTCTATGATCGTAAGCTCAATGGGCAAGAGCAGATGATGCCGCGCTGGAAGCGGGTCATCACCAGGATGGACCCCTACATGGGAGAGGCTATCGGCAGGGTTTATGTGGGCAAATATTTTGACCCGGAGTCAAAGGTCAGGATGAAGGAGCTGACGGCCAACCTCAAGACCGCCCTCAGATACCGCATACAGAACCTGACCTGGATGGAGAACTCGACCAAGGTCAAGGCCCTGGATAAGCTGAACAAGACTGAGATCAATGTAGGCTACCCGGACAAGTGGCGGGATTACTCAGGGCTGGATGTGAAGAACGACTCGTATGTCATGAACGTCATGCGCGGGTGGTCCTTTGAGTTCCATCATGGTTACTGGGGAATAGATAAGATAGGACAGCCGGTTGACCGCAGTGTGTGGGATATGTTTCCACATACTATCAATGCCTGCGAAGACCCTCTGAAGAATGCCCTCTTCTTCCCAGCAGGGATCCTGCAGCCACCCTTCTTCAATAAGGATGCAGACGATGCCCTCAACTACGGCGCCATAGGGACGGTAATAGGACATGAGCTGACTCACGGTTTTGATGACCAGGGCAGGAAGTACGATGGGACAGGAAACATGACAGATTGGTGGACGAAGAGTGATGAGCAAAAGTTCAATGAGAGCACTAAAGCCCTGGTCGATGAGTACAATAAATTCGAGGTCCTTCCTGGCCTCACGATCAACGGCAACTTGACGCTTGGTGAAAATATCGCCGATCTGGGCGGAGCTACCGTGTCTTATCACGCCTATAAGCTGTCACAGCCGGGGCATGAGAAGATTGATGGGTTCACTGGGGACCAGAGGTTCTTCCTTGGGTACTCCCAGATTTGGAGGGAATCTATAACTGACGAAAGGCTCAGGACGAATGTCCAGACCAATCCGCATTCGCCTCAGCAGTTCAGGGTCGATGGCGTGGTCTTCAATATGCCTGAGTTCTATGAGGCGTTCCCGGATGTGAAGCCGGGAGATGAGATGTACAGGCCCGAGGAAAAGAGGCCTGTTATCTGGTAGATCCGACCCGCTCCTGCATCTCTTTTTTTGCTGTCGTCAATGTCAGCCTTTCTGTATCCTGTGCATAAGGTCATCCCCTATGAAATTTGATCGGGGCAACCATTTAATAGCCACCACCCGCCTATTATAGAGTAGGATGAAGCCCTACGAGTATCTGGAGCACACCGCTGATGTGAAGTTTCGCGCTTATGGCAGCACTGTGGAAGAGATGCTGCAAAACGCTGCCCTGGCCCTCTTCAATGCCATGATGGACACATCCACTGTGCAGGCAAAGGAGACCTGGGATGTGGATCTGAAGGCCAGGGACTTAGAGCAGCTCGCTTACAACTGGCTCTCAGAGATAGTATTCCTCTTTGAGACCGAGACCGCGGTCTTTTCTGCATTCAATGTGAAGGTTGAGCACAACGGCGAATGGAAACTGAAGGCAACCATAAGTGGGGAGAGGACTGACCCGACCAGACATGCCTTCGAGGATGAGGTCAAGGCCGTGACCCGTCACGAGTTCGAAGTATTGAAGAACGACCTGTGGTGCATGCAGGTAGTCCTTGATGTTTGAGATATAGGTGAATTGATGCTAAATAAAATCAGCGAAGATATATATGAAGTTCCATTGAACCACCGCCCGGGCATGAGAGTCCCGGGCAGGATCTTCGTATCCGAGAGACTGATGGAGCAGGTCGAGCCCGGGACGATAGATCAGGTTGCAAACGTTGCCACACTCTCAGGCATAGAGAAGTACTCCATGGCCATGCCCGATGCCCATCTAGGATACGGATTTCCCATAGGCGGCGTGGCTGCCTTCCGCGAGGATGACGGCATAATCAGCCCCGGTGGTGTGGGCTTCGACATAAACTGCGGAGTGCGGCTGCTGAGGACCAACCTGGATGCCAAGGATGTCCAGCCCATGATGTCCACACTGGTTGAGACGCTCTTCAATGCCGTGCCCTCTGGCGTTGGTGCCAAAGGCAGGCTGAGCGTCTCTGATCAGGAGCTTACTGAGGCGTTCCTGTACGGCGCCAAGTGGGCGGTAGGTCAGGGGTATGGAGTGGAACGCGACCTGGCCTACTGTGAGGAGAACGGCTTCATGAAGGGTGCAGACCCTAGCCAGGTGAGCATCAAGGCCCGCAAGCGCGGCCGCCCCCAGTTTGGAACGCTTGGAAGCGGAAACCACTTTCTTGAGGTCCAGAGGGTAGAGGAGATCTATGACCAGGAGAAGGCCAAGCGCTTTGGCCTCTACCCCGGCCAGATAACTGTGATGATCCACTGCGGGTCCAGAGGCGCAGGCCACCAGATCTGCACAGACCACCTGGAGGTGCTGAGCCAGGCGGTCAACAAGTACTGCATAGACATACCGGACAAGCAGCTTGCATGCGCCCCTATAGGCAGCCCCGAGGCCAGCCATTACTATGGGGCGATGGTCTGCGCAGCCAACTACGCCTGGGCCAACCGCCATATAATCGCCCACTGGACCAGAGAGGTCTTTACCAAGTACTACCCCGAGGCAGAGCTGGACCTGGTCTACGACGTGGCCCACAATGTATGCAAGATAGAGGAGCACCAGGTGGACGGGACCAGGAAGAGGCTCTATGTCCACAGGAAGGGGGCCACAAGAGCCTTTGGGCCGAGCAGGCCTGAGGTGACGGCCGCTTACAGGGACGTGGGCCAGCCTGTGCTGATACCCGGAAGCATGGGCACTCCGTCCTATGTGCTTTGCGGAAACGACCGCGCCCTTGAGTTGACCTTTGGGTCAGCATGCCACGGAGCAGGGCGGATAATGAGCAGGAGCGAGGCCAAGAGGACTTATGCAGGCCAGGACATCAAATCTGCGCTGTCCAAGCAGGGAGTGACTGTCAGGGCCACCCACCCGGCAATGCTGGCAGAGGAGGCGCCGCAGGTCTACAAGCCGTCCAATGAGGTGGTGGACGTTGTCCACGATCTGGGAATCGCTACCAAGGTGGCAAAGCTGATACCGCTAGGAGTATCAAAAGGATAAAGAGATATAACCTGGAGTGGCTCAGCAGAGCCTGTGCGCTGTTATTGCATAGGCACTCCAACTTTATCAATCAGAAAAGTCATCAGCAGGCCATGGCAGAGCTGAGCCCTGCTGATGAGGCTTATAATGATGCAATGATGTAATGCAGTCATTAAGTCTCAATGCCCGGATCAGGCCAAGATCAGCGGAACCCGGGTCCGCCCATGCCGCCCATGCCGCCAGCCAGCATATCTCTGACCATGCGGATCGTGTTGATCTTCTCCTGCATCAGCTTGATCTTCTCCTGCATGAAGTAGACCATAAGCTCCTTCTTCCTGATCTTGAGATCTATGGAGCGAAGTATCAAAGCCCTCTGCTGTTCAGGGTTTAGACTCTTCCATATCATCATCTTCATCATCATCTTCTCGCCGCCCATAGGCTGGCCCATTCCGCCGTGCATTCCCATGCCACCCATGCCACCCCACCCTTGCTCGTGCATCTCTTTATCACCTTCTTGATCTCTTTCTTTGGATGAACTAATGAATACTTATACTGCGCGACATTTATAATTTCTCAAGGCACATATACCTAAAATCTGGTACTTATTGATGCTATTGCTGTATCGTATCGGAGGCCATGCCTGGATATAATTGCCAAAAAGTCGGTTATGCTGGGTGATCTGCATCTGAACTATGCACAATCTCAACTCCAGCACGGCATTGTTTATTCCCGTGACAGGGATACGGACACGGGTACGCCACTGCTGATGACATCCAGCACTGGCGAAGTCCTCTGTACATATGCCCAGAGGTCCTCTAGCTCCTCCCTGGAGGCGTCTGACTTGACCTGGCAGGAGACGCACATCTTCTGGTATCCAGGCCTGACTTCAGGAGATATCCCCAGGAATCCGCGCAGGTCTATATCTCCCTTTAAATCTATGCTCACCTTCTGGAGGGAAATGCCCCGAGCCATGGCATTGTA
>DATMZB010000382.1:0-10558 GCA_035560655.1 Methanotrichaceae archaeon
CATAATCCTGCAGAAATCGGACTTAATGCAGGGCTAGTTACTTTAGAAGAGTTAGAACAGAATGCAAAAGTAATTTTATTAATACGCAAAATCGTGATTTCCTGGATTCTAGAATTAGATAAAAAAAACCAGCGAATAACGGGTGCAATGAATGATAAAGATACTAGTGCTTAAGGACATACCTATTAGCAAATGTATATTGCTGCGAATCTTCATTTGGTTAAGATGCCAATGAACTGAGTAACCACTTAATTTGTGGTCTACCTGACCCTTCGGACGCGGAGGACATTTCTGATTATAGACAAGCTCTACCAGAGAGCCATCCGTGGGAAATGGCATGCTCCATGGAACTTCATGGATATCTGTAAAAGCGAATCTGATGCCATATCTGATGCCATTATACTTTTCCCCTAGCTCTGGCCTAGATGTAGGTGTGTTCCCCGCGGACGCGGGGTCAGGGGGGCCGTCGGCCTTGAGACACCCAGTAGTTAGTGCCTGGCCCAAAAAGTCGTACTAGCCTATCTTATTTCAGTGCTCTTCATTTGGCTTAATGCGTTATTCCAGTAGTATGGTTGAGCAGTCAGCCAAGAGCTGGGCGCAGGCATATCGCACTAATTGATAACGCTCATCCGCCCTCAATCTTGACCTTGATCTCCCCTGCCTCCTTGGACACCTCGCCCTTTCCAAGAACCCTGGACACAGCCTCAATGGCCTCAAGATACCTGACCATCTGGTCCAGGAAGTTTATGAGATCGCCCTGGTAGGCATAGATCCCGTACTTATCGCTGAACTCGTCTATTATTTCTGCAGGAGATTTACCCTCAGCCCTCATCCCCAGTATCGCCAGCGAGGTATTCTTCTGCGGGCAGCCGCAGTAAGGCGAGTCCATGCACTTGCATCTCATGAAGTCCTTGGCAAAGTCCAGGCACTGCTTCTGGATCTTCCTCTCCAAATTCTTCAGCTCCGGACTGGAGAGCAGGTCCAGGAAGGTCCCATGAAAGACCCTCTGTGACATCTGCATCTTAAGAGCAGTTGAAATTCTCTCGGCCTGCCTCAGATACAGGTCCTCAAAGCACTCCAGGTCCACGGCTATATCCAGGGCATCCTTCCCCTCAGTCAGCTCCTCCTTGATCAGCTTTACAGCCTCAGGAGAGAGGAAGTGAGCAGCAGCCGCGGCTCCTAGCTTTGTGGCCTCAATCCCCTTGATCAGCCCCGCCTCAGACAGGGCCTTCAGGGAGTAGTCCAGGTTATCCAGCCCGAGGGTCAGCTTGTGCAGCTTCTCCAGATCCTGCCTGGACCTTGATGCCACAACATTAGCCAGCACCTCCTCAAGCTGCTGCTCATCGCTGTACTCGGGCGCCACGTCCTCCATGGCTCCGTGTAAAAGCCCCAGGGCCACCTCGTCCTCTGACTCGCCCCTGGCCGATGAGTACTTCCGGCCTGGCTCGGGCAGTATGAAGACTATGCCCTTGTCATGATACCCGGGCCTCCCTGCCCTGCCGAGCATCTGGTTGAATTCATGGACAGTGAGCCACTCTATGCCCATTGCCAGTGACTCGAAAATGACAGTGGATGCCGGAAAGTCCACGCCCGCAGCCAGGGCAGCGGTTGTGACCACGGTATGGACCTTTCCCTCGCCGAACAGCTCTTCTATCCTCTTTCTCTCGTGATACTGCAGCCCGGCATGGTAGGCAGCGGCCCCGGGTATGGTCTGGGCTATGGAGTAGCAGTTCTTCCTGGAGTTGGTGAAGATGATTGTCTGGCCGCGGTATCCCGTAGAGGAGGTATAAGTCTGGGCCTGCTTGGCCAGATCCCTCATCAGCCTTCGCTTTTCAGGGCCCGAGCTGAATATGAGGTGGCGGTCTATGGGAACTGGCCTGACAGAGTACTCTATGAGCTCTGCATCGAGCCACTTGGCCAGTGCTCCTGGGTTGCCCACTGTCGCTGATAGGAATATGAACTGGGCCCTTGGAGCCACGTGCTTGAGCCTGGCGATCATCCCTGCCAGGCGGTGGCCGCGATCGGAGTCCTCGAGCATGTGGACCTCATCTATGACCACAGTGCCTACTTTACCCAGGGACCGCTTGCTGCGTATCACCTGGTCTATGCCCTCGTAGGTTCCTGCGATTATATCGGCATTTAAGTCCTGGCGGGCTTTGCGGCCGCGCCCGAGCTTGATCCTGCTGACGCCCACCTTTATGGATGTCGAAAAGCCAAGCTCGCTGTAGACAGAGAGCTGGTCGAACTTCTGATTGGCTAAAGCTACCAGAGGCACGAGGAAGAGGAGCTTGCCCTTATCCTCCATGAGGTTCTTTACCCCTGCCATCTCGCCGATCAGGCTCTTGCCTGTGGCCGTGGCAGAGACCACGAGCTGGTTTTTCCCTTCCAGGAGCCCGGCCTCTACCGACTTGGACTGCACTGGCAATAGCTTTGTCAGCCTCTTTTGGAGCATGACCTTGAATGCATGGGGCAGCTCCACCTCATCCAGGTCCATCGTCGGCTCTTCCTTGCTTGCAGGGATCGTGTCGAACCTGGTCAGCTCAGGGTCAAGCTTCTCCAATGAGAGCAGGCCCATGATCTCATCCAGGTTCCTTCTCTTCTTGAGAATCCTTGCCAGGTGAGCCTTGGCTGGCCTTGAGAGTCCCCGGAAGTCGGCCTCTCTCAGAAGCTCAGCAGCCGCACAGTTCTCGCAGATCCCCTGGCCTTTGTAGGTAATTGCATCCTTCCCTATAGCCGTGAACTTGCGCTGGCCCAGGCAGTGGTAGCAGACCAGGATGCGCTTGTATGGAAGCTGGTACGCATCCAGGAACTCCACGAACTTCTGATCCATGCCGGGGTCGCCCCTGGCCAGGTATATCGACCCGGCCTTCTTCAAAAGCTTCAGAGCATCCTCAGGAGGCAGGTATTTTTCTACATCCTTCTTAACCAGGAACTTGTATGCCCTGGGGCCCTGAGGCATGTCCTTGAGCTTGAGAAACCCTTCGAAGAGGGGCACGCCGTCCCTCAGAGGAAGAATAAGTATCCTGGAGCGGTCTGCCTGAGCCAGAACTTGAAAAGTCATTTCAGAGTAAGATCGATTAGCTCGTACTTCAGGCCTTCTGATTCTAAGCGGTTTAGTAAATCAGGCACCTGTTCATCCACTGCGACTATAACAGAGTTTATGCCGTGGTAGGCTGATTCCACTGCCGACTCCTTGGCCCCGAAGATAACGTCCGGCTCGCGTCCGGCCTTCCTGATAGCAACCAGAGCCTCAGTCCCAAGTGAGCCTATCATCTGGCACCTTTCAAGAACAGAAGCCAGCTTCTCCAGATCGGCCTTTCTGGACCCGCCAGCCTGAACTCTTGGCACCTTGCACACAGTTATGTGCCCCTCATCCAGGCTTATGAGCCCGGCAAGGTCTGAGACGCCCACGTCCTCGCCAGCCTCTGCTCTGGAGATGGTTATGCCCCCGGCATCTATGCCCGGCTTGTGGTTGGCATATAAGAGGCCTCCCCTCATCTCCAGGGAAACCTTCTCGCCCTCGTCCAGGTCCTCATCTGCAATGGCAGCCCAGACAGAGACATGGCTTATTATCTCCTCCATGACCACCCTGGCATAGCGCTTCAGCTCGGCTGCGCCGTCGAGGAGCCACTCGACGCCCTCTTTGGTTATGCTGTAGCGCATGCGTCCGTCTGTGGTGACCAGGCCGTCTGCGACCAGCTCTTTAATGTACTCGGATATCGCCTGGGGAGTCACTCCCAGCCGCTGTGCTACCTCTTTTTGCCTCAGGTTTGGCTGGTGGGCCGCTATCTCCACCAGTATCTGGAATCGAGAGCTATCACGCTTGCTCTGCAGGACGTTGACCACTGTGCTCCTCTTCATATAGTTCTACTCTCTGTCCACGTACGGCCAGCCCTTCCGCCCTCTTGGCCACGCCGCGTATGAACACCTGGCTTAAAGAGAGCTCCCTGGCCAGGTTGGACAGGGAGGTGTTGCCAGACATCACGCACTTTCTTATCTTCTCAGTGACCACCCTCAGCTCCTCCTCGGACATGAAGGTCAGCCTGATAAGCTCGCTTAGGTCCTCCATTGAGGTGTTGAAGCTTGCCTGAATCCAGGAGTAGGTGGAATGGTACTCCTTCTCTGGGCTGGCACCTGCCTCAGGCATCCTCCACTTGGTCTCAACAAGGCCGCTCTTGCGAAGCAGCTCTACGCTCCTGTGTACAGCGCTGTTATCTCCTACAAGCTCAGAGAGCTCCCTCTCAGTATGCCAGTTCTTGCCCAGCTCATCAAAGACCCTCTTATGGACTTCGGAGCCAAATGCCAGGAGCAGAGGAACGAGGTCCGAAGGATCATTTATGATCCGAGTTCTCTTTCCAGTCACGGATAACCCTCTTGGGGTTTGATGTTCAAATCCGATGAAGCATAGTTGCTAATCTTAAGCCGACAGTTAGAGCTCATGATAGATCATCGCCCAGTTAGCTACATCCGCCCAGATCTATGTGTTCTGAGTATATGACAGCATATGATATGACCGCATATACTCTGGATCTGAGGGAAGCATAAGCCACCTCAGATTAACCTCACAGTCTCCAGGTTCATCGGCGCCATGGTCGGAATTCTGTACCTCTTGTATAGAGAGCTGGCCAGGTCCAGGCAGTTGGCCTCGTCTCCGTGGTTGGTCAGCACCCTTCCAGGCTTGGGGTAAATCCTTCTGATATACTCCATGAGCTGCTGGCGGTCGGAGTGCCCTGAGAAGCCGTCAACAGTTGTCACTTCCAGGTTCATCTTCACAGTCTGAGTCTTGCCATCCGAGGACAGCGGAACCTCTTTCCAGCCCTTCTGGATCCTTCTGCCCAGAGTGCCCTCGGCCTGGTATCCAACTATGACCAGAGTGTTCTTCTCATCAGGCCCGAGCCTCTTTAGGTACTCCATAATGGGACCGCCGTTCATCATGCCGCTTGTAGCCAGAATGACTGCAGGCGGACCATCGATGATCTCAGCCCTCTGAGCCGGCGATCCTACCTGGACAAAGCACTCTGCCAGGAATGGATTGATTCCCCTGTGGAATATGAGATCCCTCAGATCGTTGTTCAGGTACTCGGGGTAGGTGGTGTGAATGGCAGTGGCCTCATAGATCATGCCGTCCAGATATACGGGCACTTCATCTATGACCTTTCTCCTTATGGCCTCCTCTAAAACTACCATGACCTCCTGCGACCTTCCAACCGCAAAGGCCGGAATGATCACCTTTCCGCCGCGCTTGATCGTGTCCTTGACGACCTTGATCAGGTTGATCTCAGCCTCTTTCCTGGATGGTTGGAGACTGTTGGCCCCGCCGTATGTGGCCTCGATTATCAGGGTCTCAAGCCTTGGGAAGCTGTTTGTAGCAGGATCAAAAAGCCTGGTCCTCTCGTACTTGAAGTCGCCAGTGAATGCCACGTTGTAAAGCCCATCTCCAATATGGAAGTGAGCTATGGATGAGCCCAGTATGTGCCCTGCGTTGTGCATCGTGAGCTTGGTGTCAGGAGCAATATCGGTCACATCTCCATAGTTCAGGGTGATCGTGTGCTTCAGGGCCTGGCGTATCATATTGGAATCGTAAGGCAGCCTCTTGCCCTCTCTGCCAGCCACCTCTATGTAGTCGAGCTGCAGCAGCACGAAGAGGTCTCTGGTGGGAGGAGTGCAGTATATGGGCCCCTCGTATCCGTACTTGTAGAGCATGGGCACAAGGCCTGCGTGATCCAGATGGGCATGGGTCAGAACCACTGCGTCTATCTGGTTTAGAGGATAGACCTCGGGCACATAGAGGTAGGGCGTTGCAGAATCGTCCGAGCCCACGTTTATGCCGCAGTCTATGATTATCCTCGACTCCGGTGTGGAGAGAAGCATGCAGCTGCGCCCTACTTCCCTGCAGCCGCCCAGAGTTGAGATCCTCACCCACTGGTCCTTGGAGGCTATATCCCTGTGAATCTTCCTGCCGACGGTCCGCAGGATGTTCTTGCGCTCTGTCTGGACGCTTCTGAGATAGTCCTTGATATTTGCAATTGTAGACGACCTGACAGGCGGGGTCCTGACAACCTTTGGGGTCCAGCCTATGAGCTTTGTGATCTCCCTCAAGGTCGCACCGTGGCGGCCGATGACCAGGCCCGGCTTCTCTGCCTCAATGACCACCTCTCCTGTCTCGCCATCGAAGTAGTAATCAGTAAGCACGGCCTCCTTGGGCACGGCCTCCTGGATCTTCTTTATGGCCGACTCTGGATCGGCCAGAACCTTCAGATCCGGCCTGACCACGACCCTCTTTCTTAAGTCTTTGGCCAGAGACCGGATTATCTCACCATCATCTGCCAGGCGTTTTGGATCATCGGTATAGATGACCAGCTCCGGGCCTTCAAACTCCAGACCTGTCACATTTATATCTGGAGGTAGCTTGCTCTGCACCTTGCGCTTGAGCTCGAAAAGTACTTCCTCTACTGACAATAACACACATCCAAAAAGAGTTTCTTAGAGGAGCTTCATTATCTCCTCTAGCCGAAGCTCGCCTATCTCCTCGTATTTATCTTTGGTGATTTTGACGAGCTCTATCTTGTCGCCAGAAGCAGAATCCCTCTTCATGGCGTTTCTAATGGCCTTAGCAGCCAGAACGGTTCCATCCTCAATGCTTATTCCAGGCTCATACAGCGCTTCCAGTACGCCGTAGGCTATGGGAGATCCAGATCCGGTTGATACTATCTTCCTCTCCTCAATAAGGCCGCCCACTGCATCCAGCGAGAACACTTTGGGACCATTCTTGTCCACGCCGCCTAGAATCAGCTGCACCATGAAAGGATAGTACCGCCTTTGTGAGAGTACGTTGGATAGAAGAGATGTTATGCCTTTGACTGTTAACGGCTCGCCTCTCTGCATCCTGTAAAGCCTGGCCTCTACCTGGAGCATCCTCACCAGGGTCTGGGCATCGCCCACTACGCCTGCTGTGGTGAGTCCGATGAGGTCATCGATCTGATAGATCTTCTTCGCTGTGCTGCTGGCTATAAAATGGCCCATGGTAGCACGGCTCTCCGATGCAAGGACCACACCCCCATCGCAGAGTACCCCTACCGTAGTTGTACCTTTGAACACCTCAACCATCTAGATACCTCAACTAAAACCAGAAAATAAACGAATTCACATCTCCTTCTACAATATATATACTTTCCGATGCCTGGAAGCCCGCACCCGGCCCGGGTTCGAGGCCTTACAAATATCCCTTAATACCCCTTGGTGCATATCTCCAGTAAGTGAGCACGCAACTTTCTTCCCAGGTATCGGAATGGATATACAGGTACTACATAGACCCCATAATCTACGATACAGGGTACAACCCGGTGAACACCATCACCTGGGCCATAATGCTTGGCCTGATAATCCTTGGCCTGATCAGGCTCTTTAAAAAGCTCGAGTTGCCCATGGATGAGAGGCTTGTCGCCTACACCATACCCTACATCCTTGCAGGCTCAAGCCTCAGAGTGGTGGAGGATGCAGACCTGCTCCAGGCTCCGGCCAGCTACCTGCTCATAACTCCTCTGATATATTTCCTGGTATTCCTTGTGACCATTACAGCACTCCTGGCCACAAGAAAGCTCCTTGGAAAAGAGTTCTACCGCGCCTATGCAGCCATAGGCATTATCTGGACATTGCTGAACCTGGCAGCCCTGTCGACCATAGGCATATCCAGCACTCTGGCTCCTGTAGCCATAATATCTCTTGGGACGACAATTACAGCGCTCCTGTACCTGGCAGGCCTGAAGGTGCCAAAGCTCTCCTTCCTCCAGGACAGGTACAACATGATGATACTCTACGCCCATATGCTGGATGCCAGCTCGACCTATGTGGGAGTGGACTGGTTCGGGTACTATGAAAAGCACGTGGTCCCCACATTCCTCATAGACCTGACTGGAACTGCTGCGGTGATGTACCCCCTAAAGCTTATCATACTCTTGCCGGTGCTGAGCGTCATAAACGGGTCACTGGAAGATCCATCGCTGAGGAACCTGACAAAGCTGGCTCTGATTACTCTGGGCCTGGCTCCGGCCATAAGGAATACTTTGCGATTGACTCTGGGGATCTGAGTAGACAGTACTGATATGCTATCATCCATAATCTATAGAACTGCTCATGGGAAGCGCTTGTCAATAATCAGAAATGTTCCCCGCGGACGCGGGGTCAGGGGGGCCGTCGGCCTTGAGACACCCAGGTAGTTAATGCCTGGCCAGAAAGATATGGCGGCTCTTCCCAGGTTCGTGCTCTCAAGATCTTTCGCAAAGCATTGCCTCAAAGAACAACGTTTCATATGGCGATTTATGAGTGGTCAAGATCAGTTTATTAGAATATATGAGCAGGCCATTATCTTTTGGGCCATGCTATATGCCCTGGGCTGCAGCTCTTGGCCGCGGCCGGCCACCCCTGACCCCGCGTCCCTAGGGCAAAGTATGATGGCATCAGATTCGCATATATCCAATATCCTTGAAGTACAAGGGGGCATTCTTTCATATCCCAATCTCGCCCATGTGAGATAGTGAAAGGCCAGATTAGCGATGACAACCTGATAGCCCGAAAACCTGACAGCCCGAAAACCTGACAGCCTGACGACCGGAATAAAAAGTGATGGAGAAAACTACTCCATCTTAGCCTTTCGCACCTCGATCTGATCCCCGCGCCTGAGCCTCTTGAGAATATGCTTTGCCATCTCAGAGGACTTGGCCATCCTTATGTCGCCCCTTCTGCCGACCGTGGCCGTGAACGCCGGGTCTCCGCCTATGCTCACCTCTACAGACTCTCCTGCCATCCTGTCCCCAAGCCATATGATCATGTGCCGGGCAGTCTCTTCAAGCCTCGGCGACATGGCGATAGCGGCCGACGATGAAGCCGAAGATGAAGCCGCAGCTGAAGATGAACCTGACGCCGTGGAGGCCGGTCCCGCATCCTCCCTGGTCCTGACATCTATGTGCATTCCCAGGGCCTTCTCTATCTGCTCAATGTTCTTTCCGGACTTGCCTATGACCCTGGCAGCCTCGTTCTGGTCCACCCTGATCACTGCCTTGTTGTCAGTGAGCATCTCCACATCCACATGCCCTCTGACGTGGTGGGCGAGCTCCTTCTCGATCTCCTTGGATGCCAGCTTCCAGACGGGCTTCTTCTCGATCTTGATGACGGGCATGACCACGATCTCGTCGCCGTAGGTGTACATCTCGTACTCGGCAACCTTGGTCTCGAAGTCCCGGACAACGATCACGGGCCTTGCCAGGTCCGCCTCCGTCATTCCGGTTGGAACCTTGACCATGAACTCCACGTCATGGACCCTAGTGACCTCGCCCTTCTCTATGAAGACCACAGTGTCTACGACCTGGGGTATCATGCCTAGCTCGACGCGGCCCAGGAGTCGCTGCAGGGCGTCTATGGGCTTGTTGGCATGGACCACGCCGATCATTCCAACGCCTGCGAGGCGCATGTCGGCAAAAACCTTGAAGTCGCTGGTCTTTCGAAGCTCGTCATAGATGGTGTAGTCGGGCCTGACCAGAAGGAGTATGTCTGCAGAGAGCTCCATGCTGCCCTCCAGAGGCGCGTACTGTGTGATCTCAGGAGGAACCTGGAGGTCTCGCGGCGATTCAAGAGTCTTGACCACGTAGTTGCACTTGAGAAGGTACTCTGCAACGCCCGCTGCAAAGGTTGACTTTCCAGACCCGGGCGGTCCAGCAATGAGAATGCCTCTCTGGCTCTCGCCAAGCCTTGCTTTGAGCTCTGTTGCATGACGGTACGAGTCCAGGTCTACCTTGGCCACAGGCCGCACGGCCGTGATCTCCAGGCCGTCAGAGAAGGGAGGCTTTGCTATGGCGATCCTCATGGGACCCAGCTGGATCACTGCAGCGCCAATCTTCTCCATCTCTATGTAGCCCTCGGGGTCCACCTTGACCCTCTCAAAGATCTCCCTGGACATGTCCCGGAGCTCTTTATCAGAGAGCGGCTTTTCTGAAAGCCTCATAAGTGCGAACGCCCCGACCTTGCCGCGCTTGGCCATGGGCACAGCCCCTTCCTTCAGGTGGACTGAGAGAGTGTCTTCAGTGAAATACTTCTCCAGGGAGATGGGCTTTATTGCATCCCTCTGAGGACGGACGTACTCCACATCGATGCCCATGGCCTCAGCGACCCTGAACTGAATCTGATCGCTGGTCAGGAACGATGCCCCAAGCTCCAGGGCCACGTCCCTAATCATGGCATCTATCTCGCCGCCCCCTGCGAGCTTGATCTGGTCCAGGTCCGGCCTGACACCCACGTACTCAAGCTCAATCTTGCCTGCCTTGGCAAGCTCAGAGAGCCTTCGCAGTTCCTCTAGTCCCTTTATGCCTATGTCCCTTCCGTGGTTAGCCTGAGCTTCCAGCTCTGCCACTACAGCCTCGGGGACCACAATTCTCCTGCCCATGAGCTCCCCGGACTTGATCCTGGCTGAGATCCTGCCGTCTATGACCACGCTAGTGTCTGGCACTAAATATTGCGCCATCTTGTAAAACATCCTTTAAATATCAATCCTGATCGGAATTTCTAT